>NZ_JACJPL010000005.1 GCF_014696065.1 Leptolyngbya sp. FACHB-261
TAACGGCTTCGATCGCTTTGGTGCGTAGGTCATAACTGTAAGGCGCAGGCATGGGTGTATCTCAATGCTTCTCTCTCTAGAATAGCGTCCTAACGTGCGTGCGTAGGGCTATATTTTGTTTCCACTAACTGATACAGCCGCCGCCATAACAACTGGTTTAGACCAACCACAAATAAACACGCAAGGCAAAGTATTTAACCTTAGTGTCTCATTGATGCAGTTGATTACAATTGACCACGATTGTATTTCGCATTACTGTTATGGCTTATTCGTGGCGGTTTGATGACTTGGCCAGCTAGCATTCCCATAGCATTCTGGCCAACCAGACGCCAAAGAGTCTGGCATCTCAGTCGATCCTGGGCGTGAGTTCTGATGTCGAGATAGGTAATGTGCTGCGGTTATTCAGGGGTGTAAACGCCTGTCATATTCGACCTTGCCGTAATCCAGCTTTAGGATACGATCTGCTTGATCAAAGTAATGATCGTCATGGCTAATCACTACGACTGCTTTACCTTGCTGTTTCAAATCGGGTAGCAGCTGAGTGTAAAAGACTTTTTTGAACGCTGGATCTTGATCGGAAGCCCATTCATCAAAAACGAAAATCTCTCGCCCCTCCAAGTAGGCTGTTAGCAGCGCTAGACGCTTTCGTTGTCCTTGAGAAAGCGCCGTCGTAGAAAATGTGCCGTTACTGACCTTAACTTTATGGTCTAAGTGCAGTTGCTCCAGATAGACTTGAGCTTGGCGATCACAGTTGAAATCTTCGAATCCTAAAAGTCGATTGAACAAATAAAAATCTGAGAACACCACAGAGAATTGTTGGCGATACCAGTCACGATTGTCATTGGTAATTCGTTGACCATCAAACTCGATTGTTCCAGCTTCAGGGACGTACAGCCCAGTCAGGAGTTTCACCAGGGTTGACTTACCACTGCCATTGCCTCCGACAATAAATACTATCTCTCCAGGACATAAAGTTAGATCGAGCGGACCCAAAGTAAAATTGCTATCTTCTCGTTCGCCTCTGTAGGCATGAGAGATTCCTCTACATTGCAATGACTGCCAACTTGACTGATTACTGATTTTTGCTACTTGCTCTAGCTCGTTGGTTTGGGCGGCTAAGGACAGCCCTAAAGAATTGATTTTTTCTAGAGCAATGTTGGCTCGTAGTAGCTCAGGTATGGTGTTCAATAAGCCACGTATTGGCGTGAGCATGAAGAGCAGGGTGAAGACATACCCAGAGAGAACTGAACTGGGAACCGTAAACAGAAGCGGCGAGACGAACAGAATTACCCCAATCAAAACAAAAAGTGCAACCAGTCCCCAACTTCCACCAACGGCAAACAAATCTGTCGCAGTTATGCGATACTCTCGCGCTTTTTCTGCGGTTGTTCGCAAGTCTTCTGTCAAGAAGGCTTGCCGTCTCTGTTGATTGAGCTTCAGTTCTTTAATGCCTTCTGTTGCTGTACGGAAATGCTTAAATAGATTGTCTTGCTCTTCGCGAGCAGACTTTAGAGAATGTCTACCTCGATAAATTAGATACTGATTGCTAACGATACCCAGTGGCATGAGAACCAGGGTTAAAACAAATAGGGGAAGGGATAGCCAACTTAGATAGACAAAAGATCCCAACAGCAAAGCCACAAAAACACACAGCAAGGAAATAGGAATGGAGGCATTGGCAATCACCTCAATATCCTGGGTTAGGGCAGCAAGAAGTCGAGGAATGCCAATTTCTTCTATATGGCGTAATGGACAAGCCAGAATGCGAGATGTTAAAAGCAAGCGCAGATCAGAAATGATCTTTTCGGCCACACGGCCAATGCACATTTGGGAAATCGCTGTTGAAATCAGCATCAAGAGACAAAGTCCCAAAAAGCTCAGGGCCAAAACTGCTCGTGGCAAGCTCGTTCCCTGTAAAGCTGTGTTAATTAAGGCAATGATTCCAGCGCTGCTAGCACCGCTGAGCAGACCTGTGAAAGTAGCGAGAAGAACACTGCTCCCAGAAGTACTCAGCAGCAACCGAATTAGGTTCATTATGAGAATCCTTGAAACGTTCTGTTCAGAGCTAATTGGCTCAAACCTGGGGATACTGGTTCAAGCCTGACTTGTTATACCAAGATTGCTCAAATACCAGAATCAACCGGTCAGGTGATTGTGGCTGAACTCGGTGGTTTTTGGTGTTTGGTTCATCACCTTCGCAACGATGACGAGGTCCCTACAGCTGCTATTTGAAGCCAGCATTCAGGTAAAAGATGAAAAGCTCTGGGGTTGCGAGCTCTGCCTAAAATTGGTAAGTATTTCTAGGCTAAATTTCTTGGCAAACCAGCGGGAAGTGTTTTTCTTCGATCAACTGCCCTTGACAGGTAGCAGCCTTCAGAAAACGCTCTAAATTGGACTATTCATGACTGCACTCGTCACATAGTGAGATATAGCACCCTATTTGTTAACTTCCGGTACAGCACATTGTTATGCTGTGCCTTCAAGCCCTCTATACACTGCAAAATTAGCCGTTGTTTAATTCCATTGATAGGGTCTTTTTACAACTACGGATGCCAAATTTGTGAAGCTTGCACCTTGTTGAGACTGTGCTGAAGTGCCCTTTTGAGGGGTAAGTACTCATCAGCTACCTGAAACCCATAAGTAGCCTGAAAAGCATCTGCACCCTGAATCAGCGTTTCAAGGTGTCCACCAGACAAGAAACATTTTCTACATCAATACATTAGATACGGGAATCAGAAAGCTTGCGCCCAAGAATGAGCAGCGTGCGCACTGGGATGCGAAATCCTCCGTTGGCGTCCAGCGTAATTTCGAGTTCCGATAGCCATTCCGGTGGGACGGCGGCTAATCGAGCGTGGATGGCTTGCAAAGCTTCAGTACCAGAACCGCCCAGCTCACACCATCGCTCAACCGTCAGACCGTCGGGAATCTCCCAGCAGCGGTTTTCGCACGCTTCCACCTCCAGGCCACTCGCCGCGAATAGCTCTCGCCAGTGCTTCGCCGTGTAAGAACGCACATGCGTTGGGTCGTGGAGTAACTCAATCTCATGATTGAGCGCATCGAGCGCAGGGTTCTCGTCACCTTCCATGTCAATGACTGCCACGTAGCCGCCCGGCTTCGCCAGACGGGTCATTTCGCTCATCGCTTTGGGAAGGTCGGAGAAATGATGTGCTGCCAACCGGCAAACGACCAGATCGAATGATGCTGACGCTAGCGGAATTGACTCCGCAAACGCCTCTACTGTCTCAACGGCAACAGCTCGTTCTGCTGCCAACTGCCGGACCTGCGCGAGCATACTCGGCGCAGGATCGACCGCGACGATTCGAGAGGCAATTCTTGCAAATCCCAGCCCCGTGTGCCCAGCACCACTGGCCACGTCACAGACGGATTCGACGCGAGGTAAGAGTGCATGCAAGCGGGCGAGGGTTGGGCTGCTAGTGTGGACCTCACTGACGGCGTAGTTGACGGCTAAAGCGTCGAAGCGTTGGGATGAGGACGAGTTCATAGGGATGGACTAAGAGAATAAATGAACCAGTTGGCTAGGGAAGCACGCTGGACTTAACTGTCGGGTTAGGAAGATGGTTAGTGACTAATGTAAGAGACTTCCAAATCCAGTGTCGTGTTTGGGTTCTCCCCTCTGTGGAGTTCAAATCTGTAGATCATGGCTTGACATGTTCTACACTCAGAACGTCTAGCTCGGTCACGCGCTCCCCGTCACCAATGTCAACAGTTTTGAGATGGCCGCTGACTATGGCCCTTTGGCCGATAGTAGCGTTCGTTACAGTGTCATTGCGGAAGCGTAAATATATCTTGTCTACAACAGTATTTGGGTTTCCAAGATAGATTGCGTTGTTGAAATAAGGATTTTCGTATGATGCCGTATCCAGTATGGCCGTTCCATAGAAACGGACTTCTGGCTGTGTTTTGAAAGTATTGAGGCACCAAAACATTCCGATAGAACTCAATATTATTCCCAACAAGAATGGAATAAGAAATCGAGTATTGATTCGTGATTCTGTCATTGGTGCCAAGCTCCAACAGACCTACTGATTATACGAGATTCGCCCGCATAGCATTCCTAATGAGATTGAGTCTTTGATGCTCTACCTCAAAGAATAATAAATGTTCTAGAAGTCTTTCATATGCCTTCCGCCAACTTGAAGGGGCTCGGCGCTGTCTCTAGACATCTTTAGCACACTAGTATCTAAATCAGATCTGTGTTAGAAACTCGCCTTGTGCTGCATCAACACTGAGGCCAGTGCTTTCAGTTGAGGGGGCCTGCTGCGGCACCCCTGATTCTTGCACCACCATAGGATGCGCTCCAGACATCAATTCAAGGATGAATTCGTGTCAAGGGCGGGCTTCGAGATGCTGTGCTGATTTTGCTGTTTACGCACCATCGAAGGAGTGGTACCGAAATGACGCTGCCACAAACGGCGGAAATGCCGTGTGTCCTCAAAGCCACAACGAGCAGCAACGGTCTCGATCGACAGATCAGCGTTGTTCAATAGAGTAGCAGCCACTTCCAACCGTAAGCGTTGCTGATACTGTACCGGTGTAAGCCCAGTAGCCTCCTTAAATGCACGGCTAAAACTCCGGACGCTCATTTTTGCCACCACTGCAAGTTCCGCTAGCGAAGCAGACTCCACTGCATGTTCAGCCAACCAGTCTTGCACCCGATGGACTGCTGAATGCAAATGACCACGATATTCTAAGTAGGCGCTCTGTTGGTGCTGAGAGCCGTCGCGCCGTAGATAGATAACCATCCATCGGGCAACCTCTGCAGCCAATTTTGATCCATGATGCTGCTCCACTAGCGAGAGCGCCATGTCAATGCCCGATGCAATTCCCGCACTGGTCGTAATGTTGCGGTCACTCACATACAAGACCATATCAAGGACATGTGCAGCTGGAAAGCTTTGCTGGAGCACCTCAACCAGTGACCAATGCGTGGTGCAGCGCCGACCATTGAGCAATCCTGCCTCACCTAAAGCGATTGCTCCAGAGCAGATGGAAGCAATTTCTGCTCCAGCAGCATAAGCATTTGCCAACCAGCGACAGACATCTAAATTTAGTAACGGTCTGTCTGAGCAGTAGTATGCCGACTTAACCCCTGCTACCATCACCAAGTCACCAGCTTTCACCGGGGGCAATGGCTCAAGCTTTGCGAGTAGAAGTCCTTGAGCTGACTGTATCTCCGGATTAGCTGCACAGAAATGCAATGAGTAAGGTACTCCCATTGTTACTGCCGTATCAAAGACCTGGGCAGGTCCCGCAAGATCTAATAGCTCCACCCTTTCCAAAATCAGAAAAATGACGCGGTGCTTCCTAGTACGGTCAATGGATTGTGGAAAAGTCAGGTCAGTCACCCTGTTTCATTGGCTATTATTTCAATTTCAGATTTCTTAGCAAGAGCTATCAAGTCCCGCCGTTGTTCCAACCCACTGCTTGTGTTTAATTATTTTGTTTGCTTTCGTGCTCGTCGATGAACTCAGTCAAAATATCCTCATAAAACCCTCCAAAAGGTCTCTCCGGATGCCTGATCTGAATCTCCAGCACCCACAGGTTTGGTGAGGGATGAAATGGAATTCCCGCTAGATTGCCCGAATGGTAGGCAGTGTGCGGGAAGTCTGACAGACGATGACCTCCCATATTGAGATTCAGCACCCAGCCTAAATCACTTGCAGTCTGTCTTGCAAACTGGTACAAACCTTCACCACTGAGAGCATCCGTTCTCCACTTGCCGGATACAATCTCAAAAATCTGCTTGGTGTCAAGAGCGCAACGCTTCATCTCTGGGTCAGATCCAGTGACAAATGTATGTCCTGCATCACCTTCATAGCCTTGCCAAACTGGGGCAATGTCAATGAAGTAAATGTCGTCTTCTCCTAGTTGAACTTCCGGTTCCGGCGTTTCGAACAAAGTTTTCACTGTGTTAGAACCAAAGTGCACATATGCCTTATGCCACCCTTGGCGAGTACCCATCTCTTGCAAGGTAGATTTAGCAATTTCATTTGCTTCTTCTTCCCACATCCCTACCTGAATCTGTTCTGATATTCTCCTGATCGCTTCCCAGGTTTGTCTTCTACTTCTAAATAACTCCTCAGTTAAGAAGTTATCTTTCTGCTTCTCAATGCAAATTTTCTCGTTGCTCAGCATGGCTTTGGCTCCTTTCTACGTTGACACCCACGAATCACAGCCAGAGGGAAGGATCAGGGGCTATTGTAGGTTCTCTTGATGAAATGTAGGTTTATCAAACCATTCATACCGATATGTTAAGTTGTTGAATCTTCTTTCTCTAGGGCTACAGAGGTTTAAAAGCGGACGGATCTAGCCATTATTTCTCTAGTCTGCTTTCGAGCGCTCGTTAACAACCAAGCTCACTGGATACAGATGACCTTTTCTCAGCTGACCATATTGCAGTGTTCTGGTACAGCAGCTTGTTAGGCATACTCAAGTTAGTCATGTGTTTGAGTTTTTGTCGATAAAAATACCCTAATAGCAACCATTACACAGCCAGCGGCAATATTTATTCCTTTTCTTATTTTAGAACCAACAAACAATTTAGCTCTATCTGCCATAAATGCATAACCTAGTTTTAAGCCGCCTACAGCCATTATAGTGATTGCTATAATAATACCAGCATCAAAATAAGATATTTCAGAGATATCAAGAAAAGCTGGGAAAAAGCCAAAAATAAAACAAGTGTTGTTTTTTGAGCGCCCGATGCAATAAACAGTCCAGTCAGAAAGCTGGACATTAAAGAGGATTTAATAACCTCATCAGTCTCCACATTATTCGATTTTGACCGACTTAATTGATCTCACAATCAAGCTTAACTCCATAGGAGAATGTTATTAGTTCTCGTTATGGTAAGTTCTCTTAATCTTTTCTATATCTACGAAATAACGGCCATTCAATTTAACACTGATATTCCGAGAAATCCAGATATGTGCCGGATCATGCCAAACATACTCTAAACATATAGGTGCTTCATGGCCATCTCGGAGCCACGAGGGGCCAGCTTGTGTCGCCATCAACTCTGTGAGTTTCTCAAGAGGAGAATTGCCCAATATTAATGGGTCAGATGTATTCCAGAAGTTGAAGATTCCCATTTCAAAAACAGGTTTTGTATCAGGTAACGTAGGAGGCAGATTAAGTGTTCTGAGACACAGGCTGATCAGCTCACTGAAAGGCTTCTTATTCCTCGTTGCCGCTAATGTAGCTAGACGCATCCACATCAGGGTACGGCCAGCGCTTGGAAAGTCTTTGGTGCGTACCCCGAAGAATCCAGAAAGTTCTGATGTTTCATCCATAAACAATGTCTCTACGGCAACATCACGAGCTGCATTATCTAACCAGTTGGACAGATCATAAAGATCTTCAAAACTACCTGGATAAACAGTCTGAACTTTCTCCCAGGCTCCATTTTGCGCAAACTGAAGATGATTTACGGATAATAAAGAAGACGCAAAAGGATATGCAGTCATTTACCGGCTGAAATTCTAGGCCAATAACACGAATTAATTATCATCTTGAAATAATGCCTGTTGACGAGTACCAAAAAGATTTATTGTCCATCTTGACCAGTGAGTTCCTTCGCGCGCCCAGACCCTCCGTTAACGGGGCCTGACTGTCGTAGAAATCGCCACAGTGTGAGGGGGCAGTGCCCAGGGCGTGTCAATCCCCTGGGCGACCTTGTCCGCCACAGCAATCTTCATGAAACCTCGCCGATCACGCAAACGACGGGGGGTTGAGCGCAAGCGTGTCCGACCGGACGCCCGTGAAGCCCGCCTCTGTGAGACGTGCTGCGATCTCGTGGCCTGCAGCCACTGTCATCTCCGCCGTGGCACCGGGACATCGCGGCTGAGAGACGATCGCGATCCGTCCTCCGGGCCGCATGAGGCTATGGAGTTCTTTCAGCCGCTCGACTGGATCGTCCTACATGCCCATGTTGTTCACGGCCAAGACCTTGTCAAACGGCTCCTTGAACGCCGGAAGGTGCTCGGCTGAACCGCAGCGCAGATCTACACGGCCTGCGCGTACGGCGTCTGCGTTACGCCTAGCCGCTTGCCGGACCATGACTTCCGAGTGATCGACGCCACACACAAGACCGTGCGTCGCCCGACGGCTCAGCTCCCGGATCGCGATCCCTGGTCCAAAGCCAATCTCAAGGACGCGGTCGGTTGGCTCCACTCCGAGGAGGCTGACTGCCCATACGTTGCGCTTGCGGTTCGACGAC
This sequence comes from Leptolyngbya sp. FACHB-261, assembly GCF_014696065.1. Lineage (NCBI taxonomy): Bacteria > Bacillati > Cyanobacteriota > Cyanophyceae > Leptolyngbyales > Leptolyngbyaceae > Leptolyngbya > Leptolyngbya sp. FACHB-261. Next base: position 8,240 of record NZ_JACJPL010000005.1, read on the forward strand.
CTCAATGCCATCTCCCACCCGACGAGCCAGCCCGCAAACCCACGAGGCCACATGAACTGAGACCGGATCGCTGTCACTAGCTTTTGCTTTCTGTCCATAAGCTCAGTCAACTCCCTTTTGAGAGTCTTTCGCCCTTGGTACCTAACTATTATTGAACTGAAAGTTTCCGTATAACACCTCTATAGTGATCATTAGGCGAATGATTTCCGTATAACGCTTCGAATCAGGTAGATAGGCAAAATTTCTCCGCTTATTTTCAGATTCAGCAAACCTGCATCAAGAGGCAAAAAAACTTCTTGCCCCAGGGCGACAGGTGATTCGCTTAAAGCACTGAATCGAGTAGCCGTATTCAGATAAAAGAATCTTTAGGGCAACGATTCTATAATTTCCTGATACTCATTCTCTGCAAAAGCTCGAAGAGTTTCAGTACGGACGCTACCTTTCGAACCTACGATAAGGAGCAATTTAGCGATTGTCTCATCGTCCGCTGCGTCAACAATCATAACAAAATCATACTGTCCTAGCACTAAGTAAGCTCCTTTCAATTCAACCCCAAAAGTAGCAAAGAGTTCTTTATTGGCAGCGAGTCGAGAGGCACTCTCCTTGATATCTCTCATACCCTGTTGTGTCCACTGACCTAACACAATATAAGTTGCCATAGAAGTCCTCCTTTCAAATGTGATTTGCTGTTTACTGGCTTAGTTATATCAGAAAAACTTGAGCCTTAAAAGGTGAATGAACTAACTGTCTCTTTTTGGGTTTGAACTGGTGAAAACAACGATTTTCGTCCGTCCGTTGTCTCGACATGTTAGACTCTCCGGCCTAGCGAAGACAGAAGCATCTCAAACAAGGCGCTTGGATTATTGATGCAGCCAATAGCTCCTCGTCTCCGCGATTCTGCAACGTGTTCTGAATCTCTTGAACCTGCATAAATAATAAATGGTGTGTGATCACCCGTTGACCGTAACTTCTCAAGTAGCATGTACCCTGCTTGTGGGTCAGGAGGTCGTCTCATATCTGAAATAATTGCGTCAAACTGTTGTCGATTTAATCTGTCTAATGCTTCTTCTGTTGATGTTGCCAATACAAAACTAATCCCTAATGCCTCCATTGATTGCCGTTCATAGATATTGTTATTAGGATTGTCATCAACCCAAAGAATCGTTGTCCTGCCTGCCTGCTTAATTACTCTAGGAGTAACTGCTTCAGCAACTACATTGGCTGTGACTTTAGCACCTCTTACTAAGCTGCCGGAAATCACATTGCCATCATTTCTATAAACTGTTGCTGCTGTTTCAGCTTGCTGGCTTTTGATAGAAGCCTCAGAACCAGCCCCTTCAAGAGTTAACTCTCCCAATTTGTAAAGAACTCCTGTAGAACTGAACCAAAGCGGATCAAAACAAACAGCAGGATTGCTAGATAGATGAGAGCACTAATTAGCTTTGCAATTGCGTCAAGGAGCTTAACAACTTCATCAAATGTCCCAACGTCTTCACCGACAACTCAAATGACAGTTTAACACCCACAGACAATCTAAAAGTAATATCCCTACAGTTAACTTAGAAAGCCTAACGCACAGCTCACCTGCCGCCTACGCTCCAGTCTTCGTTACTTCGCTTCCTCCGCTCCGGCGGCAGGTGCAGCACCTTGTTGTGCTGCTTGTTGGTGAGTTTAGGTGCGTTTCATCTTGAAGTGCGCGTCATCTTCGCCTTCGACAACGAAATCCAGCCGCTCATAAAGTCGCCGTGCGGGATTCACTTTCAGCACTTGCAGAGTCACAGGATGCTCCTGCCGTTGAGCTTGTCGGATAATCTTCAAAATAATGAGACTGCCAATGCCCTTGCTTTGGTATTCAGGCAGTATTTGGATGTTGCCAATATGCACTCCATCTTCCTTGTAATCCACCTCAACACGCCCAATCTCGTGACCGTTCAGCACGATAATCTGGTTGGCTTCAGGCCGGAGATGCTGCTTAAAATAGCTTTGCTGCCACACCTCATCCCAGCCCCAAGTCGCTTCGATATAATCATGCATAGTTGTGCAATGTAAGGCATACAAGAAGCCGTAATCTTCTGGTGTAGCAACGCGAAGTTTGATTACATCTTCCATACGCTTTAGTCTCGCCTTCAGCACCGCCACGCGCAAGCAGCACAACGGTTCTTGTCAGCGGCTGCTAGAATTTTGTAGTCAACGCAGGTCGCTTTAACCAGTCCGCTGCATCAGGGTTGTTGTGTGGCTAATAGAGGCTCAGAGGCTTGATACTTCGAGCGATTGTTGGTCAATCAAATCACTCCGAGTCACTCACGCCAAGCAATTGTCTAGCCATCTGTTTATATTCATCCAAGCCTGACTTCAGTGCAAATTCTGCAATGGCGATGGGATAAGAAGCAGCTAGTTCAATGACGTGTTCTGCCATCTTCGGCCAAACGCATCCACCAGCCTTGGCGTATGCTGATATCAGCTTGTTCAGAGCGTTTTCGCCAGAAGTGCGGTAGTGGGCAACAAAATCACAGGCTGGGTCAGTGACGGCTGCCTCAGTCCAGTCAATGAAGCCAGTTACCCGTACTTGGGCATCAATCAAAATATGCCCAGCGTGTAAATCCCCATGAGTTAACACTGTTTCTTTTGGCCAAACCTCATCTTTTTGGAGCCAGGATTGCCAACGGTTCCACAACTGCTCACCAACACCAAACTCGTTTTTCACTGCATCTACCTTCTGCTTCATCGCCGCACGTGCTTGTTCAGGGGTTTCGACAGGAAGACCAATTGCTTGTGCTTCTACAATGCTAACTTGATGAAGAGAGGCAATCCCCTTAGCCAGCGATTCATGAAACTGGTCGGGTGGATTCGCTGCATCAATTTCCCACACATAAGCTTTTGCCTCTGAGTCGATTGTGCCTGTTGGCACACCGTTTAATGCCCGATAAGCAATGAGTTCATCTGTGCAAACAGTCCATCGTGGCACTTCCACACTCAGAAGAGGGGCAATTAGTTTCAGCGTGCGCTTTTCCTTATCCACTGATGGTAGAACGTCCTCCCGCCGGGGAAGACGCAAAATCCAGCGTTCTCCGTCAGCATCCGTTGCTAACACAACTTGGAAGTCAAGCCCCGATTCATTAAATTGCAGTGAATTTTCTTGAATAGTTAAATCATGCTTGTGGGCTAGCTCAAGCACTTCTTGCTTCGATTTTGTCTCTTTGATCATGTCTTTTTACCACTGTGCATCAAGAATGCTAGGGGCTGCCGCACAACGCCAGAGGTGAGTGGCAGCATAGCTTTGAACTTAGCACCTAAATTTCTCAATTGTCCGCTCCACCGCAGTGTTGGGCTGCGATCCCTGCCTATGCATGTCCTTTTTTCTACTGCCTCTGTGCTCTTATTCGTTGATCTGCTTGTGGTCTCAAACTCGTTATACCTGTTTGGGATAATATCATTGCACTAACATTACCTGCATCGTTCTTTTCAAAGAAAATGTTTGTGTTTGTAGCTTTGGAAAAGAACTCTAGCTCTGATGTGGGGAAGAACTGTAATGGCGGTTGCTGCCCATATTGTAGGAATAAGTTTCCATCACGGCTTGTGACGTTAAATTGCAATCCAGTTTCTGTTGAGTAAAGACCTGAGTAGAGGTCAGTCTCTGGCAGGGTAATAGTTATTTTTTCTGGTGGAAATACATCAGGCCAGTCATACTCAAGTGCGAGCGATCGCATGACTTCCTGCATCAGCTCAAATTCTTCCGAGTTGAGCATGACAACAGCACCTTTTCCAATATGCGCGTAAACACGCATCAATGATACAAATCCTTTATTTTTACCACTATGAAAAAAGTAGAAACCATCGCCAATTCCACCACCTGCGAAAAATCCTAATCCTACAAATAATCCATTCCCTAATCCTATAAATGATTCATCTGTTCCTTGGGTTTGCTCTGGCTGTTGGGGTCGCAGCATTTCTTCTAGCGTTTTTTTACTCCAAACGGCGGGAGTTGAGCCACGCAATACTCGCATCAGTTCCACTCCGACTTTGGCTAAATCTGATGGAGTTGTCCACAAACCTGCTGCTGCCATCTCAGGATAAACGTGATGCTTTCCTTCAAGTGGGACCCTAGAAGAGAACAAGTGAGCCGTTGCTGCCCTTGCTAACCAATCGTTCGGGAGCGGCTGTTGATAAGTGCTATTGGTCATGCCCAAGGGGTCGAGCACCAATTCGCGCATGACTTCTGGAAACGGTTTGCCTAATACATCAACCAATACCTGTTGAGCAACGGTTGTGCCGCCGCCCGAATAGCGATGATGTAAGCCAGGAATGATATTGACCTCCACCTTATCTGTATTAGCAGGAGGTTCGCCATTGAGAACTTGAACCGTAGTTGGTAATGGCTCTGAGTTTCGATAGCCAGGAAAGCCATGTACCGTTAAGCCAGCAGTATGGCTCAACAGTTGGCGCAGCGTTATCTGAGGTTGCCAGTCTGCAAGGGGAGGCACAGACCATGAGGTGAGATAAGTGTTAACATCCTCATCAAGATTAAGCCGCCCCTCTTGCACAAGACGCATTACCGCTAAAGCGAAAACAGGCTTGCTGATTGAGGCAGCTTGAAACAATGTGGATGGTATAACTTCACGGGTTGTTCCAGCCTCGCACACCCCAAATCCGCGCGCCCATTCAATTTCAAAATCATTAATGACCGCAATGCTTATGCCTGGTGTGCGGTAATGCGCCAATCGCTTGTACAGATTTTTTGGCGAACCGAATTTTCCCTCCAAGGCTGTTGCTGGCAAAAGATTATTGATAACACGCTCAATACGTTGCTCAACAGATTGCAGCATTGGCTTACCCCTCTTTCCTGTTCTGGATCTGTCAGTGCTATTCAATTTTACTGAAACTTAAAACTTAACTGACAATCCCTAAATTCTGCTCCTACCAGAAATCTAAGCAGCCCAACGGCGAAGCTCAACAGCGGCAGATAACCTTTGCATCACCACCAAGATCTCTAACTTGTCTATTGCAGCGCAGTGTTAGACTGCTGGCAACATTTCAATCATGATTTGTCGTCTTCTTTGACGATTACTCGCGCGACACGAAAGAAACCGACTTTCCCTCGCAACGGCTCAGCTCCGTAGCGTTTGATAACTTCAAGAATAGCCGCCGATGCTTCATCGTTGTGAGGAACACGACCAGATGCAGTCCAGTCTTCTTTTGAACGCCATTGAGCGTAGTTAATCACTCGCTGCCCGTCATCGCTGGCATGGAAACTCGCTGAAATGAATCCGACATAGCTCTTAAAGTAACGTTCGACTTCATCGGCAATTGCGTCAATGAATGCCTGCTGGTTTTCCGGGGCGACTTCAAATTCAATGATCGGCGTGAAAAATCGATTTTCTTCAATTGTAGGCATCTTTATTTCTCTTCCTATATTAAACTTTGTTTTAGCGTGTACTAGCCTCTTCCGTTAATTCACGCTCGCACTCTCCAGACAAACCTTCCATATCCTCGCTGATAACTTAAGCAGTCTAACGGTTCGATCAGCGGCGACGATAAAACTAGAACGATAGACGAAAAAACTTTGCTTGTCCGCTGCAATTGAATTGTTATCTCGCTGTTGCTTCACTTTCATGACTACTCTAAGTCTGTCACAATACCAACATACTCTTCTGGAAGTGGAAGATTAAAGTATTGCTGCAATAGTCGAACGTCATGAATGTCTTTTGCTTGGGGCTTGTATCCTGTGTGAAATAGTATCTGCGCTTCAGGTGTGATGCAAGAAATCACATTGCCGTCGATCATGCCCTGTCCAGCTAAACTATCCTGTGGATAATGAAAAGGCATGCCGTCTTGTAGGACTTGAATCAATTGTCCGCTACTATCCTGTTGGACAGTGTGAAAGTCAACACTACGACAGTTAGCATCTTTCATCACAAACCGCGTTGGTAACTCATTCAGTATGATAGCGAACTGATAGATAGCGAGGGTCTGTTCAATCTGACTAGCATCCTCCAACCTAACTACGAGATCGAGATCACTGTGCGATCGTGTTTGTTGACTTAACAGGGCATCGACACCCCAACCGCCATCTAACCATACAGGAATCTCTGCCCGCTCTAACCAGGCCACAACCTGCAAAACATCTTCTGATTTCATACAGGCGTGAGAGATTTGAAACCGTGATCCAAGTCTACATAAACTTCAACGCGACTGAACGAAGCGAGATAACTATGTATTCAACGTCAGATCTAAAGGATAAGCACCCATTTCTCTCAGGATTATTCATTACATTTGCGGGATAATACCTGCTTCTTAAGGAATTAAACAGAAACTTTGCCGTTTAAGTTCGTGCTTTCGGGGTGTTAACCATCAGAACGGATGGTTAATGCTGGAGTACAGGGTGTTATCCGTCAGTTTTGCTGGATAACACCCTTAATACTGGAATTACCCAGCATTTATCCATGTCAGATCTTCAACCACCTCGGTTGCTTGACCAGGCTAGGTAGTCCATCCGGCTTAGACATTTCAGTCTCAGAACTGAAAAATCTTACATTTATTACATTCGAGATTTCATTCTGTTTCAGAATAAGCGCCATCCTAAGGATGTGGGAGCAGATGAAATCAGGAGTTATTTATCTCATCTCGCGCTTGAGCGAAATGTTTCCGCATCCACTGACAATCTGACAAGCTTGGCTGAAGTCAAATTAAGCTCCAGGTAATAACGAGATTTGGTAACTATCAGGCACAGAAATCCCCTGCTATTCTCTCAAGTGAAAGGCTCTAGGGCACGGTGCTCTTAATGACCTAATGAATAAGTCTCGTTCCAGCTTTCAAACTGGGTTGAGATGTCCATCCAGCATAGCCGTCGTTTTTCTGACTGAGTAGGAAGAAAATCAGTGGATTGGAATGGGGCTATTGCTTAAGCTTCGGTGCTTACTTCGCTGGGTTCGCTGCAACACAGAGATCTTTTTTGCGCTGCCTACTTGACTTCAATAGGGAGACCCTGCTACTTTCCAACTCAGGCAACTGGACCCCTAGGCGTCCCCCAGGGTCTTAGACAAACTCTGGGGAACTAACCGCCAGGTTGATATGAACAACCTGGCGGCTAGGGGGCAGTTTATCACCTACCTTTCTCGGCCCTAAACGGGGTCAAAGGCTCTATTGCCCTCAAATTTTTGGAGTTCTTGTCATGCACCTGACCCAGGTGTTGCAGCCGCAGCTTTGCATTCCCTTATCTCAAGTCGCCCGTTTTTTGGGCATCCCTGAATCGCTCATTTGCCGCATGGAGCATTGGCTGCATGTGCTGTTTGTCCATCGTGCTGATCGGGGTGGGCAGTTCCTCAGCTATCGCAAATTCAACCAGTGGCTTGCCGCCTGTGCCCTGACCATCCAAGCCTGCAACGACCTGCACCTGCTCGACTGGGTTGGCGAAGTGATCAAAACCGAAATCCAGCGCTATGCCTACCCCGAAGACGTGCTGAGCTATTGGCGGCAGCTATGGCGACAGCGACATACCCAACTGCGCAATGCCAAGAACGCTGTTACCCAAGGCACCCGTTGATGCCTTGCCCATCGACTGCATGCAGGGCCCCATTGCTCGATGCCATCCGTAAATCCACCTTCCAAACCGCATTGATGGACCCAAAGACCCCATTAACGGACTGGTTGACTCCGTTAACGGACCCATTCAGTCCATCAACGGACCCATTCACTCCATCAACCAACCGTTTCACTCCGATAACGGACCCATTCACTCCATCGACCGACTGATTCACTCCGTTAACGGACTCGCTGACCCCGTTAATCGACCTCTAGACTCCGTCAACGGACCCATTCACTCCATCAATGGACTGGTTGACCCCATCAACGCTCCGCGTCGGCCCGATTTACCAGCCCCAGAGTCAGAATGCCGCAGTTTACACGATCCTTCTACTCTCAAACTCATGAGCCCCACGCTTCGACTCGCTCTCTGGGACCACATTGTCCGCAGTCTCAATTTGGCTGCACCGCTCAAGCTGATTCTGCTCGTGATCGCTAATTACATCGAACCGAATGGGGACTTGTCCCGTATTCCCCTCAACCTGCTCAGCCGAGACAGCAATCTGGAAACCTCAGAACTCCACCTCTTACTGCTCAGCCTCGAAGCCCGCGATTTAGTTCGCAAAGTCACTGTCCACCCCGAAGGTGGCGGTCCCACTGTTTCGCTCTACAGTCTTTCGCCTAGCCTGCTGCGAACTGTGCAAAAGCCCAAATGAAGCCAGTTCCTAAGATCAGAAATTCCATCGCCTCAAATAATACCAATTCTCTAAATGAGAGCTACAAATCAAAACCCCACCGCCTACGGCTCCTCCCCTTATCAAGGGGAGATTGGGAGAGGTCGATATGTAGCGATTGAAAAGTGAGTTGGTATAACAGCTTTGGGATTAGCTTCAGACCGATGCAATTCAACCGCCACTTGCTTTTCTAACTTTCAAAACCTGTTCATTGCACTCGACAATAATCAACTGATAGCTAGCTTGCTGACCCGGTAGATCAATCTCAACTACCCCTGGCTGCTTAAGCGTCCATCGTCCAGAAGACGCTTGCCTGCGGTCAGTTGGGCCAATTCCAAGGTTAATAAACTCGCCATTCTCACGAAACTCAAAGCCCTCTCTACCTCGGGCTGGCGGAAAGGCAAAATCGATAGGCCGGTAGACCATCACCCCTCCCTCATCTTCCTCCCGAGAATGCAGCCATTGTTTAAAAATTGGTTTTGGCAAAGTCATATTGAATGCCTGACTGAAATAGAGTTCTGAAATCATCGCCTGATTGGTAGGCAACATATAGGGCAACACATAGGGGTTAATCGCCTGGGCAAAAGCAAGATCGCAATGCAAAACAGACAACCCAGCAAAGCACAGCAGTGACAGAAGAACCCTTCCTAACCTCAAACGCTCCATCTGTTTGTGCCTCTCACTTGAATAGACATGAGGAAGCTCTAACCCTGCTCGTTTGATTCTCACTGCTGTGCCACCAACGCGCCAGAACCACTGGTTCAACCCGCTTCTATTCTCCGATCGGCCACCAGCCATGCCACCAATCGGTGAAGCCCGGTTCCCACGCTGCTGTCCACACCCGACCATCGACCCCCGCCACAAAGACATCCAGCTTATCTTTGCTGCGTGAAACCGCCGTTACTGGCGCACCTGGCGCAGATCGGCCTCCCTTGAGTTCCCACCAGCCTTTCCAACCATTGAAACTGGGTTCCCAAGCTGCCGTCTGAACCACGCCATTAACATCAGTGACAAAGATATCCAGCTTGTCTTTGCTGCGCGACACCGCATGTACAGGCGCTCCGGCAGGCGCAACAACATCGCCAATCGGCCACCAGCCATGCCACCAATCGGTGAAGCCCGGTTCCCACGCTGCCGTCCACACCCGACCATCCACGCCCGTCACAAAGACATCCAGCTTATCCTCGCTGCGAGAGACAGCCGTCACTGGCGCACCTGGCGCAGATCGGCCTCCCTTGAGTTCCCACCAGCCTTTCCAACCATTGAAACTGGGTTCCCAAGCTGCCGTCTGAACCACGCCATTAACATCGGTGACGAAGATATCCAGCTTGTCTTTGCTACGCGACACGGCATGAATGGCGGCACCAGCAGGCACACGGATATCCCCAATCGGCCACCAGCCATGCCACCAATCGGTGAAGCCCGGTTCCCAGGCTGCCGTCCACACCCGGCCATCAGTACCCACAACAAAGACATCTAGCTTGTCAGGCGCACGCGAGACAGCCGTGACATGTGCCCCCGGTGCCGCGGCCCCACCATTGAGTTTCCACCAGCCATGCCACCAGTCGGTGAACTCCGGTTCCCAGGCAGCGGTGTAGACATGGTTGTCGGTGCCAGTCACGAACACATCCAACTTGTCCTTGCTGCGCGATACGCCATGCACCGGCGCACCTGGCGCTGCCCGACCCCCATTGAGTTCCCACCAGCCATGCCACCAATCGGTGAACTTGGGTTCCCAAGCAGCAGTCCAGATCACGCCGTTGTTGTCGGTGACAAAAATATCAAGCTTGTCTTGGCTGCGAGAAATCGGCGTAATCTGAGCCTTAGCAGGAACGCGGGGACTCTTGAGCGCAGGACGGCTACTGCCAAGCGACTTCCGCTCGGAGTCCAGCGTCGCCTGCATGCGGGTGATTTGTTCATTGGTGAACATGAACATGGCGGCGTCATCGGTGTAGTCCATGTAGTTCATGAACATGTCGCCGTTAGGGCCATTGCCACAGGTAACGCTCGGGAAAGCTGGCTTGCCATAGTTGGGTCCAGCCTGGTTAGGCGTGTCACCGACAAGGTCGCTGCCGCTGCATTGGTTGGCCTCGTCTTGGTCGTCCCCCCAGATGTGGCGCAGGTTGAGCCAGTGTCCAACTTCGTGGGTTGTGGTTCTGCCTAAGTTAAAAGGGGCCGCTGCCGTACCCGTGGTGCCAAAGCCGGTATGGGTAATCACCACGCCATCGGTTGCCGCAGGGCCACCCGGAAACTGAGCGTAGCCCAGCAGACCGCCTCCCAACTGGCAGACCCAAATGTTCAGGTAGCGGTCGGTTGACCAAGGATCAGCACCGCCAGTGGCTGCCGATTTCACCTGGTCATCCTGGGTAAATGCGGTTGCGGCGGTTGCAGTTCTGGTAATCCCATTGGTCGGGTTGCCGTTAGGGTCGGTGCTGGCTAATTCAAATTCGATGCGAGCATCGCCAGCTAAGGATTTAAAGGCATCAGGAATCGAAGCGATATCTGGATTCTGTTTACGAAAATCACGATTTAAAACATCAATCTGACTTTTAATTTGAGCCTCAGAAATATTCTGTTCCAGCTGACCCGAGTTATAAACAACATGAACTACAACTGGAATTGTCGTGACGCCGCTTCTAGCAACATCTTCTCGCCTAGCAAAGTCAAGCGCACGGTTCTCAATTTCCTGTCTAGTTCTCGCGTAAGTCAGGTCAGTCGTTAACAATCTGTAGTGAACACTCATCGTGCCACAACTGCGCCGCTGGGGTAAGCCAACAGTCATTTGTCCAAATCCCTTTGATAGTAGTGGTTAAAGCCAACGAGAACAATGGCTCTACCTTCATTGTTAGAGACACAAATGACTTTGAGTAGTACCCGCTCAGGGTACTATTTGAACCTCGCGTCGGTGGGGACGTAAAGAAATAAGCCGGGAAGCAATTCACAGCCAGAACAATTACGCTTATCAGGCAATCAGATGGCCTCAGAGGGAGCGGCAATGGAAGTGAACTGCGCTTTTGTTTGGGTTAACTGATTCTGTGAATTTATATAGACGGTTGGGCGGAGTAATTGGAGGGTTATCTGTGTTCCCACCGCTGCGGGTGTTGCAGTTTATTGCTTTGGCGTAACTAGAATCGGAAATAACATCTGAGGCCGCTGAAACAGCTTTTAAATACGCGAAGGTAATGAGTAAACAAGCAGCTCAACAAAACTTACCCAATTGAACCTGCAACACCTTCTCAAATTCCAACAGACATGGCTGCCGAGGGTGTCGCCGAGTAGGCCCCATCCCAGGTGTCGGATGTACCGGAGCCGCGAGGAGCCGCTGTAATCCCCGGCCACCCCCTCAAAGCACACGATCAGCTCCGTGGGCTGGCCCGTTAGGGCAGGCTCTCGACGTAACCGTCCGTTCCGTGCACGCGGATTCGCTGCCCATCCCGGATCAGCCGGGTGGCCTGCTCCACCCCTACGACGGCTGGCAGGCCATACTCCCGTGCGATCACCGCGCCATGCGTCATCAGGCCCCCCACCTCCGTCACCAGGCCCTTGATCGCAATGAACAGGGGCGTCCAGCTTGGGTCCGTGAAGGCGGTGACTAAGATGTCGCCCGGTTCGAGGTCGGCCTCCGCCATGTCCAGGATGACGCGAGCCCGCCCCTCAACGGTCCCGGCGGACACCGGCAGGCCGACCAGCGCACCGGCTGGCACATCGTCGCGTCGGTAGGCCCCGGTGATGGCCTCACCATCCGATGTGATCACTCGGGGCGGCGTGAGCGCTCTGTACGACCTGAGCGCATCCTTGCGCTGGCGGATGAGCCCGTCATCCACCAGGTTCGTGCGCACGACGTCGTGGAGTTCCTGGACGGTGAGATAGAAGATGTCTTCCTTCTCACCAAGCACCCGGGCCTGCACGAGGCGCTCGGCTTCTTCCATCAAGGCCTGCTTGTAAACAAAGTAGCGGCTGACCATGCCGTACTTCGGATACTCCCGGTACCCCGCGAAGGTCCGGACCCGGTCGATCATCCGCTTCGTCTCTTCGGCCTTCTGCTCTCCGTCCGGCAAGGTCCGCAAGCGCTCCAGCAGCTCCTGCTCCTTCTTCAGCGCCTCCTGCCGCCCTTGCTCAAAGCGCCGATTGCCAGCGCCGGGCTCGAAGTTCTTAATGTTGCCGAGGATCAAGGGCACGAGCGTAGTGGGGTGTTCGCTCCAACGCGGCCTCGTGATGTCAATCTCGCCGACGCAGCGCATACCGTATTTGTCGAGCCAGGACTGGATGGCGTCGCGTGCTTTCTGACCGCCCACGAGTCTGGGCAGCTCCTCTAAGAAGCTTTCGTCCTCAACGTGCTGCAGGAACGCCACTACGTCCGGGTACGGGCGGATCACGTCCGCAACCTCCAGAAGCGCCAGCCCCATCTCCGATGTGACGTTGTTGGGGACGGACTGCGCGAGCGTGTCGGCCGCGCTCTTCTCGCCCAGCCACGCCTGGAGCTGGTCGTTGAGCCACCAGGTGGCCTCCATCCCCGCCATGATCGCCTGGAGACTCTGCGGATCGTGCAAGATGCGCTTCAGCTCCTGGACGTCCGCCAGGATGAAGTCGAGGAGCGCCAGACCGGACTTCGTCCGGATGTCGCGCTTGGCTGTGGCGATGGACGCCTGGCTACGCCCGATCAGCTCGCCGACGATGGCCGGGTCGATCTCGCTCGGGGCGGAGGGGACGACGGGCGGCGGCCCACCGGGTCCCTCGTCCGGGAGCGGACGGATGAAGTCGCCGCGATCAAGGACGCGCTGCAGACCGTCCTTGATCAGCGGGTCGGATTTCCCCAGGACATTGAAGAGGCCAGCGCGGCCCGCTGGCGAAGCCAACCTCCGGGTGACGTCCACGAACAGCCTACCGCCGGCCTCGGACATCGGCGCGCGGGTCGTCAACTGCCAGAAGGAGAGGCCCAGCGGCTTCATCGGATCGGTCATCATCTGCTGATGGCCAACGGAGATGTAAACGTGGTTCTCTCCATCGGCACCCTCGGGGATGGGGAACAGCGTGGTGATCGGCCGGCTCTGGACAATCTGGAAGCCATCGTCGACTAGGCACCATTCGATGTCCTGGGGGCGGCCAAAGTGCGCTTCGATCCGCCGGCCCAGCTGCGCGAGCCGCACGACCTGCACATCCGTCAGCGCTGGCTGCTCCTGCCGCTCGGGCTCAATCGCTTGTTCCTGCGTCCCGCCAGCCGACGAGGCCTGGATGGCAAGCCGCTTGGCAGCCACCGCCTTGGCGATGACCTCGCCATCTCGCACCTTGTAGACATCGGCATTCACTAAGCCGGAGACCAGGGCCTCGCCGAGACCAAAGCTGGCCTCCACGGAGGAGACCTTCCGGTTGCCTGTAACGGGGTCAGCGGTGAACAGGATGCCAGCCGCCTCCGGGAAGACCATCTGCTGCACGACCACGGCCATGTGGACCTTCCGGTGGTCCACGTCGTTCCGCAAGCGGTAGGTCACAGCCCGCTCGGTAAACAGCGAGGCCCAGCAGCGGCTGACGTGCTGGAGAATCGCCGCCGACCCCATCACGTTTAGGTACGTATCTTGCTGGCCTGCGAAGGAGGCCGTTGGCAAGTCCTCCGCCGTTGCACTGGATCGGATGGCGTAAGCAGCTTGCTCGCCGAGCCTGGCAAGCGGGCGAGTAATCGCTGCCGCTAGATCGTCGGGGATGGCGATCGCTTCAATGGTCTGGCGGATCTCTGCGCTAAGCGTGCGGATCGCCTCCCGATCGTCCGGCTTCAAGCGCGACAGCCGATCGAGCCGAGCGTCGATCGTCGGCGTTGCCGCCATGATCCGCCGGAAGGCGTCCGTGGTCACGCAAAAGCCAGCCGGCACGCAAAAGCCAGCCGGCACGCGAATGCCCTCGATCCGCGAAAGCTCCCCCAGGTGCGCGCCCTTGCCGCCAACGACTGCGACCTGCGTCTGGTCGATCTCCTGGAAGCCCAACACGTAGCAGTCCATCCGCTCCTCCCTTAATATGAGCGAACATTAGGCCTCGGATTTTTGGCAAACCACTTCGATGTTGTGCCCGTCCGGACCAATGACGAAAGCTGCATAGTAGTTCGCATGATAGTGCGGGCGCAGACCAGGCGCACCATTGTCTTTGCCACCCGACTCCAGAGCCGCGCGATAGAAAGCTTCGACTTGCTGGCGATTTTCGGCCCTGAACGCCAGGTGAAGATGCGCCGGCTTCTCCTCGGTTTGGTACAGGCACAATGAAGCCTTACCCTCAGGTGAGCTAAGCTCGACCCCGTACGTCGGAGGCCCCTCCGAGACAACAGCCACGCCAAGCGGTTCGAGCGCCTTGAGGAAGAACGCTTTGCTCACTGCATAGTCACTGACTCCGAATTTGACGTGGTCAAACATTGGTTCTCCTGAAGTGTCTGGGCCTGCGGGCGGCCTAACGGCTCAAATCAGCGGCAGTCAGTAATCTTGAACTCAGCAGCTTGATTCCGTCCGTTGCCTTACGATGGTTATGCAGCGATCGCGCACTAACGATCGCGACCGGCGCATCACATTCACACTCATCGGCAAGAATTTCTATCCGCGCAGTAGCGCCAGCCGAAGACTTGTGTGTAGCTGCCATCATCGTTCAGGCGAAGCTCCTCGCGGGCCATGCCTGCCTTGAGCAGGACTTTGTGCGAGGCGATGTTTTCTGGAGCAGTAGTTGCTATGACGCGGTGTAGGCCCACAACCGTAGCTGCAAACGTAAGCATGGCAGTAGCAGCTTCGGTAGCTAGACCCAAACCCCAGTAGCGACGTGCGAGCGCGTACTTGATCTCGGCCTCGTTCTGACCACCGGGGTGTACCAGCCCGCAAAACCCTATGACGCCCTGAGAACTGCGCTCCACGAGCGCGAACATTCCGTAGCCGCGCACACGATAGTTGTTCTCGGTAACCTCGAGCCATTTCACGCACTGTTCCTCCGTGATAGGTTGGCCATCACCGACCCATCGCATAGCCTCCGCGTCGCCGTATATGGCGAGCATGGGTGTCAGGTCGTCAGGTTCAAGGCGTCGACCAACTAGACGCTCGGTTTCGAAGATGATTTGAGACATGGCGACCGGTGCATTTGATGCGCTCTAACGCCGGAGTTTAGCTGCGAAGGCGCGAGCGTGATCTATGCCACCGGTCAGGGATGCTGCACACCTTCGTCAGCTGCAACGATTCATTAAACGATTCATTAGCTGATGCGGTCGGATTGAGGCAGCGTATACGTCAGCAGGGCAACGCGCGCGTCAGCTTACGAAAACATCCGCGGTTATCTCGGCCACGATGCGTCCTCCAGTGCTGGGTAGTAGTACATCAATGCGTCCAGCTAACGCTCCGGTTGCAGCGCTGTCCGCCGCAACCGGAGCGTTAGACCGTTCGATCTCAGGTAGTCGCCAATAGCAGTTCCTCTGAATTATTGGGCGGACGAAGGCCATCTGCCCAGCCCGTGAAGTAGCGTTGAGCAAGCGTAGCAGCCGATATAGGCTGGACTTCTCGAAAGCCGGGATCTCCGGTCAGCGCCAGCATCTCTGACGGCGTGAAGAAGCTGATGAAGCGCGCACCGTTGGCTTGTGCCTCCATTGCCGCTTGCTTGACGCCGGGACGGACCTCGCAGCCGTCCGGCGTCTAGAGCTGCTAGCTTCAAGCCGACTTCGTCTTCGAACACGTGCGGCGCAAATCGATTTCTACATGCAACGCCCGCCAAAAGCAACCCGCACGGCTGTGTTGTCTGGCACCACCACTTGCTGGTCATGCATGAAGTTCTCTCTATCTGGTGGTTTTTGGCTGCTGTCGGTCTAACGGCTTAAATCCGCGTCAGTAAGTAATCTTGAACTCAGCAGCAGCTTGATTCCGTTCGTTGCCTCGCGATGGTCATGCAGCGATCGCGCACGAACTTAGTCCCCATAGTCTATTTTGTGGGACGCGATATGTGTAGAATCTCACCGACTTCAGCAAAGCCTGCACGAGCGTAAATCCTTTTCTCTGCTTCCTGTGCAGCCATCAGAAAAGGTAAAGAGACACCCGCAGCAAAAGCTTCCTGCACCAATCGGGTTGTCAGCGACCCTGCCACACCCCGACGACGGAAAGCAGCACGTACCCCGATCGCTGCAATCTCTGTCGTTTGGTGACTGGGTACAGTACACACGCCCGCGCCTACAGGTTCACCCGTTGCCATAATTCGGGCTAAAACAGCGATTCCACCTGCTTCGAGGCTGTTTCGGAGTCGGGCCATCGAGGCAGAGTCGGGCGGAGGAGCGCCGTAAGCTTCGTTCTGAACCGAGACTGTGGCAAGCAGATCGGCATCAGAAACTGGCAAAATCAATTCGATCCCTGGGGGAACTGGAAGACTTTGCGCCGATTCAGGAGTGCAGGTCATGAGCGGCAGATGTCCTTCAACGCAAAAGCCTGCATCAATCAACACTGGTTTAACAGCAGGCGCTAACTGCGGGATATATTCTAAACGCGGCTTCCGCGATCGCTTTTCGTAGGCAGCGATGAGAGCAGCCACATCGGCGCGTGATGGTGTGGCATTGTCATCGGGAATAGCATAGTTGAGGAAAGGAGTATCGTTGGAACGAGAGAAGGTAGCGAGAAATGAACCAATTTGTTCTGTATCGCGTTGATGGCTGGTTGCGACACGCAAATATGACTGAATAGTTTCGATCAGCATTCAATTATTTCACTAGTTCCCTAATTTTACGAACAGTTCGCCAGTTGCGAGTGGTTACAGCAACTCCAAGCGTCTTCTCAACTTTCATTGCAAGTGTGGATCGACCAACTCCTTCAGATGCATAGAGATAAAACACCTTGTCAATCAGCCTAAACTACTCACTATCTTTCTTCACCCTGTCCAGAGCTTTCAAATCAGGATTCTCTGGCAACGATGATAGGAAAAAGCAATGTAGTGCGTTCGGTTCGGCTTCAATCTCTACGAAAGGGTTCGCTGCGATCGCGCTCTGTAGCTCATCTACATCGAGGATCAAGACTTGAATCGCAAAACCATAACGTTTCTCGATAGCAGCGCCTATTTTTTGTGAAAGTTCTACATTGTTTATTTTTTGCTTTGAAAAACAACGTTGCCACTTTGGATGTAGGTTCTAATTTTGCTCAAACCTAATTCCTCAAGCATTACCTCAGTGGTCATCGCTTCCAGTGCCAACCAACGCAATCTATCCCAGTCGTAAATATGTCCCTCAGAAGGTCAAAGTCTTTTTAGAGTTTCTAGAACAAATTATCGGGAAGATAGAGGGCGATCGCTTGGTATCGCCCTTGGCAAAATGAACGTTTCCTTTGAGGTGTACTTGGCACCAGTTGCCTATAGAATTTGAGCATCCATTCATTCCTACCATATCGCTTCACTTAGAGGAAATGATGAACGATTTGCAACACAGAATTGTGACACAATAATGGCATTCTCGCTAACTTAACGGTCGTGACCCAGCAAAAAGCGGCGATTAGCGCAGAGCGCAACTCCGTAGGGACTGATCTTTACCAATCGCTTGGCTTCCGCATCTATGAAACTGAGCAAGAGACATTCTCACGCATCTAGGCGTTTCTATGACGAACATCTAATGATGCTAAAACTCCTCGACCAACCCGTGTGATGTTCAGAATAATGCTCCTCCTGTCAGTCCAATTCGTTCAGGTTGACAATGTTAAGAATGTCAGACATATAGCCTCTTCATGAGTTGGGAATGGATAACTCGATCGACAGCCGGTTAACGATAGTGGCTGATCACCCTTTAGTGCTGTTGTGCTAAAAAGTCTGCTTCCCGCTTCACTAATTCCTCTGATGGTAAGTCTTCGGTATGGGTGGCGATATACCAGTGATTGCCAACTGGATCTTTTACAGCAGCGCTACACTCTCCGTAATACATGTCCGTTGGCTTCTGGAGGGAGGTTGCACCTGCCTGGAGCGAGCGCTCATAAACAACATCAGTGTCACCTACATATAGATGAATTGCTCCCGGCATCGGTGTCCACTCTCCCTTCGCCTCAGACATCTCCACCATCGAGTCACCAATTCTCACGGCTGCACGTCTGATAAAACCATCGGGTTGTTTCACGAAGAGAACTTCCTCAGCATCAAATGCTGTTTTGACAAACTCAAGCAGTTGATTTACTCCTTGAACAATGAGATAAGGAGTCACGCTATGAAATCCAGCCGGAATGAATTTAGTGTGCATGGCTGATTCCTCTCTTACGAAATCGATAAAACGTTTCGATCGTTCAGCTTACGTAGGCTTACCCTGATTGAGTTCTTGCTCAAGCTGCTCATCCCAAAAAGCAGCTTCTACCTTGTGTCCGTCTAAATCACGTACAAAGCAACCGTAATACAGCTCACTGTAGTCAGGTCTGCCACCGGGCGCACCTTCGTCTCTACCACCTGCTGCTAGTGCTGCTTCGTAGAAAGCATGAACGGCTGCTTTCGTAGGAGCGATAAAGCCGATATGCGAACCATTGCCAACAGTCGCGAGCTGTCCATCAAATGGGGTTCCCACCCAAAATTCAGGGTACTGTTTGCCATAGGCAATCGCGCCTGGATGTTCCATCAATCGCTTGCAGCCCAAAGGAGCTAATACAGCGTCGTAAAAAGCAACAGCCCGTTCAAAATCATTGGTGCCAATCGAGACATGTGAGAGAACGCTGGGATTATTGTCCATGTCCAAAGCCCCTATTTATTTGGATTGAAAGTTCTACTTTGATATCCGCAACAACTATCTAACCTTGTCAGCCAAATTAGCCTAATGAGGCGTACCAGGCTGCTAGTTCTTTAGATCGGGAGCAATGCAACGTCCCTGATTCGTCAAAACAGAATTGGGTTGCTCTGCCCCTTGTCAATGTAGCGGATCTGATGCCCATGCACATCAACAAAATGGGTTGTGAAGGAAAGTTCACTCAGTATTGCTGTTGCCATAGGGGTTGCACCTGAAATGATCGAAGCAATAATAGTACAGAAGTACTATACACTTAATCACCTGACTGGGTGATTTTGAACTCACCTCAGCAACGAGTGTCTTAAACATTTGTTTACAAATATCCATTCGGCCTTTCATAGATCGATCTACTGTCTATTAGTAAGTATTCACTCATTAGACGAAACAGGACTACGGTTTACGACAGGGGCACTCATCTCGATTGCCCGTTTTGCCAGAGATAGGCCAAGAGCTTATATCAAACTCTCTCGGCATAAGCAGCGTAGTCATTTAATTCCTGTCTCAAGAATTGTTCTTCAAACAGAACTTGCACCGTGAGAACGACAATTGGCACGGCCGCAAACAAGGTAGCTGCCTAGAATGCAAATCACAGCGGATAATAACCTCCGCTTCTCAGCCATAATTTGGCTTCATTCCAGTACAGAGGAATTGTTAGCCAGCACCTCTCACGCTTCAATTCCTTATACTGATTGCCTCCAAGCATGTGCTTCCAGCTGATACATTTCAAGCTCCGTTTTGTAATGTTGATTAGTGTGACCAGCCCAGTTCATTCCCAGCCTCTTTACGACACGCGCTGAGGAAATATCTTCTGGATGCATGATTGAGTAAACCACTGGTAGTTTCAGGCGATCGAAGCCATATTCAAGAACTGCCCTTGCTGCTTCTGTTGCGTATCCCTGTCCCCATGCTGTCTGTTTCAAATGCCATCCAATCTCATAGTCCTACGTCAGCTCCTCTCCTTCTCTTAATTGCATCAGCGCAATCATCCCAATCACTTCTTGAGTTTTTTGAGCGTGATTGCCCACTGTCCGCTGCCATCGTTGCGATTTGCAAAAATACTAACCCACCGTTCAAACAGCTTTTCTGCCTCTTCTATATTGCTACTTTGGCTGCTGACGCCTGGTTTCTTAACTGAGATGCCTTCTCGTTTTTCAGACGAAGGAGGGATACGCCCTGCTATCTTTGGCAGCATTCTTCTAGGGCTATTAGTGACGAAGGAGGGATACGCCCTGCTATCTTTGGCAGCATTCTTCTAGGGCTATTAGTCATGCTAATTTTCGTGCCGATCGGAGTAGGGGCGGCTTTATATCTTGAAGAATACGCACCCAAAGCTTGGTGGACCGATATTATTGAAGTTAATATTGCCAACTTGGCTGGAATCCCTTCGATCGTCTATGGGCTACTAGGGTTAGGCGTTTTCTATTATCTTTTAGGTTTTGGTCCATCATTGATTACCGGCGCATTAACCTTATCTCTGCTGTCTTTACCCGTCATTATTGTGACTTCGAGAGAGGCAATTCGAGCTGTTCCTGATGCCCTGCGTGAAGCATCCTACGGCTTGGGAACAACTAAATGGCAAACGGTATGGAATCATGTTCACAGTTACATTACTCGTCCTGAGCCTGGTTTTGCCAACGCTGCTGCCGCAACCATCATTGTCTTATTGTTTGTCATTCTGGTTCTCAATGGGATAGCAATCTACCTGCGAAATCGCTTCTCACTGCTGAAATAAAACATCTGCTTTTTACCTCTACTTAAGCGAGTTCGTTGGTAGAACTTGTATTGCACAAATAGTTTGCTTACACGTGCCTCTACGACCTCTAACTATTCATCCAACTGTAACGCAACACTAGGAACTATACGTATGCGATCGAACAATGCAGCTGTGGACACGCTCAACACAACAACTTTTGCAGTTAGAGGTGTCAAGGTTTACTACGGTGACTTTATGGCACTTCAGGAAGTCAATGTGGAAATTCCTGAACGAAAGATCATTGCTTTTATTGGACCTTCGGGCTGTGGTAAAAGCACCCTACTGCGCTGCTTTAACCGGATGAATGATCTCATTCCTAGAGCCAGGGTTGAGGGTAAGATCAACTACCAGGGCAAAAACATCTATGACCCCAAAATCAATCCAGTAAAAGTCCGACGGCAAGTTGGGATGGTATTCCAACGACCCAATCCTTTTCCTAAGTCAATCTACGAAAATATTGCCTTTGGTCCACGAGCCAACGGTTACAAAGGGAATATGGACGAATTGGTGGAGCAATCGCTGCGGCGGGCTGCACTTTGGGATGAGGTGAAAGACAAGCTGAAAGCAAAAGGGACAGATTTATCGGGAGGGCAGCAACAACGGCTTTGCATCGCCCAAGCAATTGCTATGAAGCCAGATGTGATCTTGATGGATGAACCTGCATCGGCTCTCGATCCAATTTCAACAAAGCAGGTTGAAGAGCTTTGTATGGAACTGAAGGGGCAATACACCATCATCATCGTGACCCACAATATGCAGCAAGCATCGCGAATCTCAAATTTGACCGCATTTTTTAATACGGAGACAGATTCTAGCGGCAAGCGGCGGGGAAGATTGGTTGAGTTCAGTCCTACCGAACAGATCTTTAATTCTCCAAAGACTGAGGAAGCTCAGGAGTATATCAGCGGGCGTTTTGGTTAAGGCAGATAAGGAAACAAAATGAGCCAGCCAAACCATTCAACCAATAGTAGTCCTGCTGTCACTAATCATGTAGCGCCAGCAGAATCTTCCAAGACTCAACAAGCGGCAGCGAAGGCAACAACTGAATCTGCCGAGGAGATGGCACCTGAAAAAATCGTAGTAGAGAAGTCGCCCCCTAAACCAGACTATCCTCGCTACCGAGTCCATCCTGGGCAGCCCATTCCTTAGCTCATCTTGATCCAAATGCTTCCGAAGACTGAGGCAATGCATCCGCAATATCCACCAGCAGAAGTAGGCTTAGAAAATATTGTGGTTCCAGATTAAGACCCTCATACCTTATCAACTTAGTGCATAGGACGATGTATTGGATTACGCAAGTTCAAACTTATATTTTCAAAGCTTTACAGACGATTAGACGGTGGGGTAAACAGCTCACGGGAACTTGGTTCAACCAACGTTCACTGTGGAGTTCTGTCTGTCTATTTCTGATAGGAATTAGCTTAAGCGTAACGATCGCTGCCTGCGAAAGCAGCTCTGCTACCAAACTAGATGTCGAGCTAAAGTTAGTCTCCTACTCAGTGACGAAAGCCGCTCACGATCGGATTATTCCAAAATTTGTTGAAAAGTGGAAGAACGAACATCACCAAAATGTCAGCTTCGTGCAGAGCTATGGGGGTCTGGTTCTCAAGCTCAGGCTGTCATCGAAAACTCGCAAGAAGCAGATATAGTACACCTGGCACTCGCTCTAGATATCAATAAAATTCAGCAAGCCGGGTTGATTAAACCGGGTTGGGAAAAAAAGCTCCCAAAAATGGAGTTGTGACTCAATCGGTGGCTGCTATTGTCACACGTCCTGGCAATCCTAAAGGCATTAAGACTTGGGCAGACCTGGCAAAAGACGATATTAGGTTGATTGCAGCTAACCCCAAAACGTCTGGTATCGCGATTTGGGAGTTTTTGGCTTTGTGGGGTTCTACAACCCAAACTGGGGGGATGAACAGCAAGCGCTGGAGTATGTAACTAAAGTCTATAAAAACGCTCCCACTTTAACAAAAGATGCGCGTGAGGCTAGTGATCTATTTTTCCAACAAAGGCAGGGAGATGTCTTGATCAACTATGAAAACGAGATCATTCTGTCTGCAACGAATGGGCAGAAGTTGCCTTACACAATTCCTGAAGTTAACATTTCTATCGACAGTACTGTTGCCGTAGTAGACAAAAACGTTGAGCAGCACAGAACTGAAGAAGTGGCAAAAGCGTTTGTCGATTTTCTTTACTCAACAGAAGCCCAACAAGAATTTGCTAAGCTAGGCTACCGTCCCGTTAACCCTAGTGTGGTTGCAGAGGTAGCATCAAAGTATCCTCCAGTCAAAACCTTGTTCACTGTTCAGGATTTAGGAGGTTGGGATATTGTACAGAAGCAGTTCTTCGGAGACGGGGCAACGTTTGACAAAGTTCAGGCTGCCAGTAAAACATAAGAAGCCCTAACATTGCTGCAACATGTTTATTTAATTAAGCCAAGCTACTTGATCCTACCGATCGTGTGAGGCAAAGCGCAATGTTTGCCCCATACTGAGTGTTTTGTCTTGAGTAGAGAAGATGATGCAAGGGCATGGCGGTTGTTAGCCTGCACCGCCCTCACGATAATCAACACGTTTGACCTATGTCTGCAATGAATGCTTCAAGCTCACTGATAGAATATTGCTTCACTTCTCTATTGTACAAATAGTTAACAAATGCACCCGAAACATAAGCAAAGCAGAATCTTGGCTTATATCGACGTTCCAAATCTTTCCGCTTCTTTTTACGTTCTGTCCTTGGTAGTTCATTCTCCTCACTCCAAAATTTCAGTAACTGATACTCGTACTCTGCTTCTGAGCGAACATGAATGTTGAAATCTTTCAGATTGAAGAAGTGTGTTGATAGTATTGCAGAGTTCTGGTGAGGGTACTGAAGTAACGATCGCAGCCAAGTAATCAACATCTTGAAGATGTCCTAAATATTGCAGAATGCTGGATGTTAACACTTTTATTTCAGCTCTTGAACTGTCAACACCAGATAGACTATCTTGACACAGCCCACTATACTGTGTCACAAACCAACGGAGCTTCGGACTACTGCTACACCCCGAAACCTAAGCAGGCTAACGTTCCTGCTCACCGGACGCAGCAAATGTTGCATCTCAACGAGAGCTTAGATCCATCCTGGTGCAGCAAGGTTGTTATGTGCCGAGTCACTCAGTTTAACGTTAATCTCCAACGATAACTGAACAGCCAATACTCAGGCAATTCGTAAACGCCCAACATCCTTCTTGGGCGGGGTGCCAAACATGCGGGAATATTCGCGACTGAACTGAGAAGGACTCTCATAACCAACCCGATACGCCGCATAGGTTGCATCCGCATTTTCAGCCAGCATTAGGCGACGGGCTTCCAATAACCTCAACTGCTTTTGATATTGCAGCGGGCTCATTGAGGTCACTGCCTTAAAGTGCCGATGAAATGATGCAGAAGACATACTCGCTTGCTTTGCTAAATCATCCATGCTCAATGGTTTTGTAAACTCAGCTTTGATCTGTTTAATCACCTCTGCAATGCGCTGCATATAGCTGCCGGAGGTCGCAATCTGCCAAACCGCCTCGTTCTGGTCGCCCATTAATAGACGGTAATAGATTTCGCGAATTATCATCGGTGCTAGGAATGGAATATCCTCGGGCGTCTCCAGAAGCCGTGTGAGCCGGGTGGCACAATCAATCAATTGGGTATTGGCATCGCTTACGAACAAGCCTCTCACTGAACTTTCTTTTTGAGCTGGAGTGCGCTGGAGTTGGTCGATAATATGCCAAAGCTGAGTCGCGTCCAGGCTTAACTTAAAGCATAGATATGGTTTATCCAGTGTCGCTTCGACAATATTGCCACTGAGTGGCAAATCTACAGTGACAACAATATATTGAGCTGCACCATAGTGATAGGTTTCCTGTCCCAGTAAGGTTTCTTTTTTACCCTGAAGAATAATGCAAAGCGTCGGTTCATACACAGCGCGGAGTGCCGTAGGAGCCACAGATTCTCGCATCAATTCCAACTGAGCGATCGCTGTTGCATGGATACCGTTCCCCATGCCATCCGTGTGGCGGGCCACTAATTCCGCCAGTTCTTGACAAGCATCAATTGTGGTCTCGCGCTTTAAGGATTCATCTGCCATACCGGGTTCTCTGCTTAGCGGCGTATCGTTAGACATCCCTCTTATCGTTTTACTGCGCCTATTATAGAGGGTTCTTTTGAGCACTATACTCCTGCTTGATAACTTTAGGCAATAACCTGAGAAGTTTATGTATTTAGAACCTTGTGTCCAAAGCCTATGATGAACCCATGCCGGAAGAGCAATGAAAGGATAAGGCAATAAAGTTAACTGCGTCCTAGCAAGAGATGGTGAATGGCGGAGTGTGTTGGTGTTCATCAATTACTGTTCATGAGACAGCGCATTGATGAACAGAAGTATTCTCATGTCTTCAAACAATGAAAGGAAGTAACTAATGTCACAAAATCAAGGAACTGCTCAATACGAGAGAAATGGGCAAACTCATGTTCAAATAACTTCTTCCCAAGAGCAGCATAACTACGAAGAAGCAATCGAGATACTCGCCTCAAAGATCCAAGGTGAACTGATCCTGCCTGATAACCCTGCTTATGAAGCAGAACGAAAAGTCTGGAACGGTAGCTTTGATGGCTACCCGGCTGCGATCGTACGCTGTGCTGATGCGGAAGATGTTAAAGTCGCCGTCAATTTTGCGCGTGAGCAGGCAATGACGCTCTCTGTGCGCAGCGGGGGGCATAGTGCAGCCGGACATGGCACCAATACCGATGGACTGGTGATCGATCTTTCCCAGATGAAGACGATTACGATTGACCCGATATGCCACACAGCCCGTCTCGAACCTGGTCTTACCTGGGGTGAAGTCGCCGAAAAGCTTCAGCCCTTTGGATTGGCATTGACAGCAGGCGACGTTGCCTCTGTGGGTGTAGGTGGTTTGCTGCTCAGCGGCGGCATCGGTTGGATGGTTCGCACCTACGGTTTAACGATTGATCGCTTGCAAGCAGTGGAGCTGGTTACAGCGGATGGACAACTGCTGCGTGCCAGTGCTGACGAAAATCCCGAACTGTTTTGGGGACTGCGCGGTGGCGGTGGCAACTTCGGCGTGGCGACCGCTTTCGAGGTAAACCTTCATCCAGGCGGAACTGTTCTGGGGGGTGCCGTCTTTTATGAGGCAACGGAGTCCGAGCGTATCCTGCGAGAGTACACCCGTCTGGCAGCGGCAGCACCGGATGAACTCTCCACTGAAGTTTTGTTCATGCTGGCACCTCCCGCTCCTTTCATTCCACCCGATAAGCAGGGAACCCCAGTCATCGTGATTATGGTCTGCTACACCGGTGACATCAACGAGGGTGAGCGGGTTGTGGCTCCTCTGCGTCAGCTTGCCACCCCGATTGCCGACCTGATTGCGCCTATGCCCTATTCGGCTATTTTTGCATTCACAGCAGTTGGTGAAATCCCTGGCTTTCAGCATCATTCTCGATCGCAGTTTTTCGAGACTTTCTCAGACGAGATGATCCACGCATTAGTTGAATCCGCTCAATCCATCCTGTCTCCTGAAACGCTGATCACCCTGCGGGTACTGGGTGGCGCGATGAGTCGGATCGCACCTGATGCAACAGCCTTTGCTCACCGCGATAAACAGGGCATGGTGTTGGTCACTCATTTCGCACCGCTATCGGCTGATGCTGCCAGTCTCGATGCCCGCACCCAGCAAGTCTTTCGGACACTCTTACCCTACGCTAACGGTGCTTATGTCGGTTTTCTGGCAGACGAGGGAGAGCGGATTCGTGAGGTCTACCCACCTGCTACCTATGCACGACTCGTGGCGCTCAAGAACCAGTATGACCCGACCAATCTGTTTCATCGCAACCAGAATATCAAACCCACCGTTGCTCCTGCGACGCTTGCTGCCCAGTGAATGCACAGCGTTACCTTTACCTCTAAAACAATGAGTAATCAATTCAGTCAAAGCAAAGTTGCAATCGTCGGACGAAGCGAGGATCTCGACTGGTTCGATACAGTGCCTGGTGAGCAGATGGCTATCCGCGTCCATAACTAAAGATGTCGGTGGAGCTTTCACAATTATTGAGGTGGATGTTCCACCGTTCATCGGACCGCCACTCCACTATCACGAAGATAGGGAAGAAATCTTTGAAGTCCTTGAAGGCAGATTTCGCTTTCACTGCGCGGGCGAAGAGTTTGAGGTCGCGCCCGGAACATCGGTTGTGGTACCCCGTAACACCGTGCATGGATGGGTGAATCTTGGACCCGGAAGGGCTCGATTGCTCGGCACCTTTGTCCCTGGTGGAATCGACGAATTCTTCCCCCAAATCGGTCAAACACCGCCCGAAGGTTGGACAGATCTTGCCCGTCAGCACGACACTTGGATTGTTGGAGCGCCCCTTTCCGTTTAAGCTCTATCTTCTAACGCCGCTCAATGATCCTGCACTCTTCTTACGGCAGAGCAAGTATTTGAATAACGGGATTGAGCAGGATCATCGAGCGGCTGCTTGAGAAAATTAGGCAAGAACCTGCAAAGTTTATGTATTTAGAACCTTGCGTCGAAAACCTATGATGAACCCATGCCAGAAAAGCAATGAAAGGATAAGGCAATAGAGGAGATAGACCAATGACTCAGAAAACATGGTTCATTACAGGTGCTTCCCGTGGAATTGGAGCCGAAATCGCGAAAGCCGTTTTGGCAGCAGGAGACCAATTAATTGCGACCGCCCGCAAAAAGACCGATCTGGATCAATTTGAGTCGAACCCCAATGTATTGACGCTTAGCCTAGATATTACCGACGAGACTCAGGTGCAAGCGGCAGTTGCAGCAGGGCTGGAACGCTTTGGGCAGATCGATGTATTAGTTAACAACGCGGGATTTGGTGTACTGGGCGGCATCGAAGAAACCAGTGCAGAAGAGGTTGAGCGGGTCTATCGCACGAATGTCTTTGGGCTGTTGAATGTGATCCGTGCCGTATTGCCCAGCATGCGCCAGCGCCGCTCTGGACACATTATTAACCTATCGTCAATCGGGGGCTATCGCTCTACTCCAGGCTGGGGCGTCTACTCCTCAACCAAGTTTGCGGTTGAAGGTATTACCGAAGCTTTGCATGATGAAGTAGCTCCTTTGGGCATCCATGCGACTGTGGTTGAGCCGGGCTACTTCCGGACTGGTTTTCTCGATGGCAGCTCGCTCCAGCGCACTGCAATGGAAATTGAGGATTACGCGGAGACGGTCGGCAAAGTTCGTAAAATCGCCTCTGACTTGAGCTATCAACAGCCGGGAGACCCCACCAAGCTTGCCCAAGCGATGCTTCAACTCGCGAATGCTGATACTCCACCTCTCCGGTTGCCTCTCGGTACAGACACCCTTAAAGCCATTGCCCAGAAGAACGCTTACGTCGAGCAAGAAACGGCACAATGGCGCGCTCTGGCTGAATCTACTGATTACAGATAGTCGGTGCAGGAGAGTGAAGGAAAAATAGCGAATGAATGCTTTTAAGTTCTCATAGCGGCGTTACATCCTACCGAGGACTTGAGGCACATAACACTTGTTCTACGGAGTTTAGCTGTAGAGCTTCGGATTTGAGATGGATCAACGGCTACTCTGCTGTTGATCCATCTCAAATTCAGGTGGATCAACAGCACCTTTGCTATATATTCGCCAGTACGAGGTGGCTCAATTAGAAACATGGGAACGTAGACGTCTAATATGCACAGAAACTCCTTTTTCTTCAGGTGAAAGACTCCTGGGTGCGGTGCTCTTAATTACTTAATAAACAAATCTCGTTCCAGGTTCCAAACTAGTCTGAGATGTCCATTTAGCATAGCCATCGTTTTTCTAGCTGAGTAGGAAGAAAAGACAGTGGGTTGGAAGGGGGCCGTCGCTTAAGTTTCAGTGCTCACAATGCTTGGTTAACTGCAACACGCAGATCTTTTTTGGGTTACCCCCTTGACTCCGGAATCCAGTCCCTGCTAACTTCCACACAGGCAACTGGACCCCTAGGCGTCCCCCAGGGTCTTAGACAAACTCTGGGGAACTAACCGCTCAGGTCGTCACTCACGACCTGGCGGCTAGGGGGCAGTTTAGCACCTGCCTTTCTCGACCCTGAATAGGGTCAAAGGCTCTATTGCCCTCAAATTTTTGGAGTTCTTACCATGCACCTTACCCAGGTGTTACAGCCGCAGCTTTGCATTTCTCTCGCTCAAGTCGCGCAGTTCCTTGGCATTCCTCCCTCGCTCATCTGCCGCATTGAACACTGGGCGCAAATCCTCTTCGTTCACCGCCTTGACCGAGGGGGCATCTTCCTCAGCTATCGCAAGTTTGCAGCCTGGGTAGAAGCTTGCGCTCTAACCATCCGTGCCGCCTGTACCGACTTGCATTTGCTCGAATGGCTCGGCGAAGTGATCAAGGCCGAGACTCAGCGCTTCAAATACCCGGAAACCGTGCTCGACTACTGGCGCCAACTCTGGCGATTGCAACATTACCAACTGCGGCGGTATGGGCAAGAGACAGCTTGAACTGTTGCGTTCCGCTCCTGAACCTCTGCATTGCGGTCGCGGACCACTTCATTTCACTCCTGGACCCCTTATACCAATTCTCTAAATGAGCACTACCAATCAAAACCCCTCCCAACTTCCCCTTGGCAAGAGGAGGTTGAAAGGGGTCAATCTGTAGAAGTTCAAAAGTGAGTGGGTATCATTCCCAATGGCGAAGCGGGACGAGCTACGCCAATTTCTGCACTGCCAATTACGGGTCCTTTAAAGCCGCAAGGCTGCCATAATCCTCTATGTGAGCAAGGCTTAGGGTTGAAGCTAGGCCATCCTTATGTTCCCCAGAATGGAGTTGCTTTTGAGGTTCGGGACCGGATACATGCATGAGCCGAGCCATTCCAGCTCGAATGAGTAATAGGCTCCCAAGTACCAGCAGAAAAAGACAAGTTGAGGTGATTTGGGCTGAGGGAATTTCCAGCACGCCTTTCACAATGACCTCTCGCAGCACCGAGACAATCGCAACTTCCACAGCCACACTCACTGAGATCCGGTGCTCCCGCAAATAGATAATCAGCAGGCGGAATAGCTCTACCAGAATCAGAATGAACAGAATCTCTGAAGAAATGGCTTGAAAATTGACCGGATGTAGCAAGGATACAAACACCGCCCACAATTTCAACACCATTGTGCTGAATAGACCAACACAGAGAGAAATCACAATCAGATCCTGAAAATTTTCCAAACTATCAATAATTTGGACCCTGCCTAACCAGTTGCGATCAGGGGCTGCTTTCTCTTTTAATTGCCTGCTCATAGAATAATTCTCTCCGTGAGTATCAGCATTCAGCAGCTATTTACAAAGCGCTTCATTTGGTTCTACTCCACTTTTAGTTGGAGTGAGATAAGCGATTCATAGGAATTCTCTATATCAAAAATCACTATTAAGCGAGTATTGAGTCGCACTCACCGCTAGCTCAGTGACGCCAAGCTCCTGCAAGACAGTGATTAGCTATCAAGGTAGAACTACCTAGCTCAACTTCATCTGAACTGACCTAAGGCCTGAGCACTTGAGAGACGCTGCCGCTTGAGCCACTTGATTGCTAACAGCCTCAGTCGATCGAGATAAACCAGATCTGTGGCCGTTTTTCCTGTTCACTGACTGAGCCGATGAACTGCGTAGCTCCAGGGACTGACCTCATAGCTACAGATCTCTGTAATTAGACAGACTTCAGCCTGTTATCACCTCGTTAGCATGATCAGTGCCACGATACAAAAGGTAACAATATTAATGACTGGCTTAAACGTGTTCGATAGAACCACTGAATTGACTTATCAGTGGGTTAATGAAGTCGCAAAAGAATTGGGCTTGGATGACAAGCACAAAGCCTTCCAAGGACTACGTGCAACCCTGCATGTCTTACGCGATCGTTTGACGATTGGCGAAGCAGCAAACTTAGGAGCAGAACTACCCATTCTGCTGTCGGGATTCTATTACGAAAGTTGGAAACCTGAGCGCACCCCCAGCCCCGCTCGCTCCAAAGCGGAATTCCTCAACCTGCTGCGCGAGCACCTACACAGCTACTCTCCCAAAAGCGAGCCAGACCTTGATATCGAACAGTTGGCCCGGGCAGTATTTCGAGTCATGACTAACCACATTCCAGCCGGTGAAATGGAGGATATTACTGGCATTCTCTCTGCTGAAGTCAAAGAACTATTTCCAGAGGCCGTGCGCACTTAATCGCGCAGCCAATTACGCATCTGGTTAAGACAGCATCTTAAAAGAGCAAATATCTGTGCTGGCATTGCCAAGTTAAGGTCTAGCTTAAGTTTTTATTGAGAAGATTGCTATTTAATAGCCAAAAAGCAATAGCAGAAATGTTGCTTTTCTGACTGCTAAGAGCAGCTGTATGTATTCTCAATGATTATCCTTAAGCGATTTGACTTAGCAGTGTCAGCACAGAATTAGTGTTTTGCTAATTTCTCAATAAATTTCCAAGATCTATCAACCTGCTAATACCAATTCTCTCAATAAGAGCTATCTATCAAAACCCCTCCTAACCTCCCCTTGCCAAGGGGAGGTTAGGAGGGGGCAACCCATTCGCCTTAGTCTAGTTGAGCTTCAAAAATACTCAGTTGATCCTTAGGCTTAGCAGCCGGTTTGCGCGGGCGTTCATTGCAGGAGCGCAAGCCCACCACAATCGTGCTGTTGGCATCGATTTGGGCCATCACTTGCTTGGCACGATTAATCACCGAAGCGGGCAAGCCCGCCAGCCGCCCCACCTCAATGCCATAGGAACGGTCCGCGCCGCCTGGTTGCACCGAATGCAGAAACACAATCTCGTCCTCCAGTTCCTTCACGGTCACCTGGAAGTTGGCCACATTGGGCAGCAGGCTCGCTAGTTCATTGAGTTCGTGGTAGTGCGTAGCAAAGACCGTGCGACAGCCGATTTGGCTCGCCAGATGTTCAGCTACCGCCCAGGCAATCGACAGCCCATCAAAGGTCGCCGTCCCCCGCCCGATCTCATCCAGCAGCACCAGCGATCTGGGCGTGGCATGGTTGAGGATATTCGCTGTCTCGTTCATCTCGACCATGAACGTCGATTGCCCCGTTGCCAGGTCATCAACGGCGCCAACCCGAGTAAAGATGCGGTCGCACAAGCCCAAAGTTGCCTGGTCAGCAGGCACAAAGCTGCCAATTTGCGCCATCAGCTGAATCAGCCCAGTCTGACGCAAAAACGTGCTCTTGCCGCTCATGTTGGGACCGGTCAGCACCATCAGGTCCGGGTGCTCAACCCCCAGATGCACCGAGTTAGGCACGAAGAAGCCTGCAGGCAACGACTGCTCAACTACCGGGTGTCGCCCTGCCTCAATGGCCAGGGTGCGGTCCTCCCTGATTTGAGGGCAGCAGTAGCTGCGATACACCGCCTGTTCCGCCAGTCCAGCCAGCACATCTGCCGTAGACAGGCCCGTTGCCACTTCCCGAATCGCCGTCACCTGCTGGCCCACCTCAGTGCGCAGGTTACTGAAGATCTCGTACTCCAGGGTTTGCAGTTCGCGCTGGGTGGTGAGGATGCGTGTTTCTCGCTCCTTCAGTTCTGGCGTGATGTAGCGCTCTTCATTGACCAGGGTTTGCTTGCGAATGTATTCGTCAGGTGCCTGCGCCGAACGGGCCCGCGAGATGCTGATGTAGTAGCCAAAGGTGCTGTTGTAGCCAACTTTAAGCGTGTTGATGCCGGTGCGAACTTTCTCGGTTTCCTCCAAGTTTTTGATCCATTCCACATCGCCCTCGACTGCCGCCCGCAGCGAGTCCAACTGCGTATCCACACCCTCACGGATCAGGTTGCCTTCGGTGAGATGGAGCGGCGGCGTTGCCACCAGCGTGCGCTTGAGCTTCTGACCCAACTGCTCTAGGTCCGGTGGCACCTGTTGCAAGGGTTTGAGCAGGGGCGAATGGGCTTTGCTCACGCAGGCTGTGACTTCTGGCAGTTTGCCTAAAGAGGTCGCTAGCGCAATCAGATCACGCGCATTCGCAGTGCCGGATCCGGCCCGACCCGCCAAACGCTCCAGGTCGTAAATGCTGTCTAGCAGAGTTTGCAAATCAGTGCGCAGGTGACCGTCATCCACCAGTTCCTGGATCGTGGCCTGCCGCTGCCGAATCTCCTCGGCATTTAACAGCGGTTGCAAGAGCCAGCGGCGCAGCAGGCGACCGCCCATCGAGGTGCGGGTGCGGTCCAGAGCCCAGAGCAAGGAACCATGGAAGGTGCCATCGCGCACGGTCTGGGTGAGTTCCAGATTGCGGCGGGTTTGGGGGTCAAGGCTGAGATAGGCCGAGACGGTATAGGTGCTGAGCCGCTGCAACGGCAGTTTGGTGCTCTTTTGCGTATCGCTGAGATACTCCAGCAAGCCACCACTGGCTCGCACGGCCAGCGGCAAATGTTCGCAGCCATAACCTTCTAATGAGCGCACACCAAAGGCTTCTAAAATCCGGCTTCTAGCTTCGGTCAGGGCAAAAGGCCGTTGAGGGCGCAAGGTGTAGCAGAACTGCCGGGGCAAGCCCTCGGGCAACTGCCCAGCCCCTTCACCGGGACGCAGCAAACCCACCAGGTCCGGTTCATCCACCGGCAACAGAATTTCAGACGGTCCCAGGCGCAGCAGTTCTTGCGTGAGCTGCTCGGTGCTCTCCAACTGCGTGGTGTAAAACTCGCCCGTAGACACATCGGCATAAGCCAGCCCCCAATGCTTGCCTGAGGGCACCATTGCCACCAAGAAGTTGTTCTTGCGGGCATTGAGCATGCCCTCTTCCAACACCGTACCGGGGGTGATCACGCGGGTGACTTCCCGTTTCACCAATCCTTGCGCCGCAGCCGGGTCTTCCATCTGGTCGCAAATGGCAACGGCGTAGCCCTTCTCTACCAGTTGCGTGCAGTAGCGGTCTAGCGCATGGTGCGGAATCCCTGCCATCGGCACCCGCCCAATCTTCTTGCCCGACTCCCGCCCGGTGAGCACGATTTCCAGTTCACGGGAGAGGAGAGCCGCGTCTTGGAAAAAGGTTTCGTAGAAGTCGCCCATGCGGTAGAGCAGGATCGCCTGAGGGTGCAGCTCTTTCATGGCGATGTAGTGCTGCATCATCGGCGTGAGGTCAGCCCGCTCTACCGCCCGGTAGTCGTGGTTCTTGGGGGCGCTGGAGGGGGGGGCGTGGGAGATGCTGGGGGAGGTAGAGTCGCTCATTTCTACAGGCTACCAAACCGTCCCTGCACTAGGAGGCAAGTCTTGCTCAGTGTGGAGCTGAGCTATTGATGCGGGGAGTCTTGCAAGTTTTGTGTGGTGGTTAGAGGTTCTATCTGAAAGCGCCGCAACTCCCCAAAACTCCGTCTCTAAGTGTTTGTCTGTACAGGCAACGGACACACTGCTCTACTCTGATAGCCAAGAGCGGTTATTTACCAGAGGGCATGGCTATGGTTCAGAGAATCAGTCGGAACTCAATCTTGTGGTATCTCTCCCATAGCCTGCTTCTCTCTGCCTGTCTTCTGCTTTTGCCGGGAATCACAACTGCGGTGCACGGTCAGGATGTAGCGAGGCTTAAGCAATCGCCAACAACGACACAAGACGGGAGACGCGCTGCCGCCCAACGAGCGTTTGCAGAGGGACAGCGACTGCGGCAGCAAGGGACAGCGGAAGCTTTGCGGCAGGCAATTGTCAAATATGAGGAGGCCCTGCTGTTGTGGCGAGCCGTAGGCGACCGCTCTGGGGAAGCAGCTACCCTCAACAGCATTGGCTTGGTCTACGACTCTCTCGGCGACAAGCAGCAAGCCCTCTCCTACTACAACCAAGCTTTGCCACTAAGGAGAGCAGTAGGCGACCGCTCTGGAGAAGCAACGACCCTCAACAATATTGGCTTGGTCTACGACTCTCTCGGCGACAAGCAGCAAGCCCTCTCCTACTACAACCAAGCTTTGCCACTAAGGAGAGCAGTAGGCGACCGCTCTGGGGAAGCAACGACCCTCAACAATATTGGCTTGGTCTACAACTCTCTCGGCGACAAGCAGCAAGCCCTCTCCTACTACAACCAAGCTTTGCCACTAAGGAGAGCAGTAGGCGACCGCTCTGGGGAAGCAACGACCCTTAACAATATTGGCTTG
>NZ_JACJPL010000006.1 GCF_014696065.1 Leptolyngbya sp. FACHB-261
AGCTGGTTGGCCTGACGCAAAGCGCGATCAGCAAGATTCTCAAAAGCTTGGACCTGCAGAGGTTGGAGCAGTGGTCAGGCACTATTCCTAGTGCTCTAGATCTAGGTAGTGACGCTAGGAATAAGCCTGAACCACCTAGCCAAACCGTTGCTGCTCAAGCGCTTGAACCTCTTTCCCCCGAACTCCGCCTGCACCTCGCCCAACGCCTGCTGCAGTGTCGCACTCGTCAGGAACAAGAGCTGCTGGCCCAGAAGACCCCTACACCCCACCTGAACCAGGCTTTCGAGCTACTGACGCCAGAGCAGCAGACTTGGGTGCAGCAGGTGAGCAAAAACGTCTCAGAGCTGCCTTCAGCAACGGCCTTTGATCCACAGGAAGTGGTAGGGTTGCGCCAGCGACCGGGAGAGCGAGGCAGAGTGCTCCGCTTCTACCCGCAGACGGCTAGTTACCAAGTTCAGGTTGGTCGTAGCCAGGACGTGTTGCGAGCCTGGGACTTGCTGAAAGTGCTTCCTGGCGCTGTTACCCAGACATCAGCCTTAACTGCTGCACCGTCGCTACCTGACCGAGGCAAGCCTGCCCTGGCTGCCTTGTGTGCTGCCTTACAGCAGTGTGAAACCCCTGGCCAACTTCAGGAGCTGGTCTCAAGCTATAGCAGCGAGAGCTTGGAGCAAGCCATACAGCAGTTGAGTCCTGAGCGTCAGGAGCGGTTAGGGGAGTTGCTGGCTTTGAGTGTCCGGGATAAGCCAGCCGAAGCTGGACTAGACGTGTCTGCCTGGAGGTAGGAGCAGAAGATGAGCAAACGTCGGAGGCGTGTCCTAACCCCTAGTGCTACAGAAATTCCGGGCCAGCCTGAAGGGGCTGAGCCCCAATCGGTTGGGCATTCATGTCAAAGTAACAGCCTTTTACCTGAACAGACGGGAACGGGAGCCGTTGGGCCAGAGCCTAAACCGCGAGTGAGCAATTCATGCCAAAACACAGAACTTTTGCATGAATCACTCGGTGACGCAGAACCTCCGCAGCCGCCTCAAGCAACAGCTTTGCTTTCATGCCAAAGCTCTCAGGTTTGGCATGACTCTCTAACTCCAGTTGGCCGAGCTGCCACTCACCTCACCCAAGCAGTAGCAGAGCTGCAACAGGCGGTGAGAGAGTTGGTGGCTCAGGGAACTCGGGAGGGTTCAATCGCTGCTTACCCTAAACCCAACGGCCGAACCTATTACAACCATGTCACCTGTGAGCAAGGCAAAGTCAAACGAGTTTATCTCCCCCTGAAGCACAAGCTGAAGGCCGAGGCTGAGATTGAGCGGGGTCGTCAAGCTATGAAGTTGCAGGTGATGTCCGAGCAATTGAAGCAGATCTTGAATCAGCTACATGGCTTGTGAAAGAGGGACTTAGAGCAAGTTCTTTAACAGGGTCTGACGCTGCGCTTTACGCTCGAACTCACGATTAAACCTGGAAATTCAATCGCAGAACCACCTTACTTAACGACTTAAACCCTGTACATATGTTGAGATTAAACAGAGCGGCACTTTAGTAGCAGTGAGATCACTTTTTAGACACCATCCCAAAGCCGACAAGCTGGAACGTTATATCGCTCTCTAGCAGTACAGTTTAGCTAGCTTACAATAAGGGGCCTAACTACCTCTTTACCAAGCTATGGCGAGTTCTCATTCTCTTCCCGACCAGCAGACCATTCAAGGGATGGCAAGCCGTTACCCAGAAATCGATATTCCCTCCATTGAGGCTTGCCTAGTATTTCTGGATACTTCAACTGCCTTCTATGACTCAGTAGATAGCTATCTTGAAGCTCACAATCTATCCAGAGGAAAGTTCACACTGCTTATGCAGTTAGTCGAGGCAGATAAGGAGGGCCTACTACCCTCTGAGTTTGCTGAGCGGGCTGGCGTAACTCGTGCATCAGTGACGAGCTTACTAGATGGTCTAGAACGCGAGAAGTTAGTCACCCGCCAGCCTCACCCAGTGGATCGCAGAATGCTCACAGTCCACATGACTGACAAAGGACGAGAACTCATGAGCAGGATACTGCCTGAGCACTTTGTCCGGATCAAGGCATGGATGGATAATCTGAGCGACCGTGAAAAGAAAACCTTCATCAAACTCCTGACGAAACTACGTTCCGGCATTCCCGCATTACAAAAGTTATAGTTCCCGTGCAATTTTGGCTGATTCGCCTGGTAAAGTAGTTAGGTAGCTAACTATCAGGCCCCTAATGAGAAGGTGGGAGCAGCATGCGAATTGGACTGCTGGTGCTAGCGGGAGAAGGACATCTCAACCCATCTGTAGCTCTGGGCAGGGAGCTTCAGAGCTGCGGGCATCAGGTCATATTCTTCTCAATGGTGGATACCGTTGCGGTTGGTCAAGCTGCCGGACTGAAGGTGGTCGAGTGTGCTGCTCAAGAGTTGCCTTTAGGCACAGTCAACCGTCTGATGACCAGCATGGCGGGAGGAACACCCCCCTGGAAAATGTCAGCAATGATGAAAGAGGTTGAATGGATTAACACCGCAAACTTACTGGCTGTTGATGCCTGGATGAACCAGCATTCAGGTCAGCTGGATTGTCTTCTCATTGATGCGCTGACTCCACATTTTTATCTTCTGGGAGAGAAGCATTACATTCCCTATATCATTCTTGAACCCTCGATTCCCGCCTTTCTCTATAGCCCAGACATTCCACCCACAATGTTGGGTTTTGATTACTCAAACTCTTGGTTTGGCAAGATACGCGACCGCATTACGAATGCTCTGTTTGCGAAAGTCATCGGTCCATTTTTTAGCACTGTGCAGAATTACTATGCACAAGCCTGGAATTTGCCCCAATCTCAAGGATTAGGAGATTCTCGACAGGCACTAGCTCGCCTTTCTCAGGTTCCTTCTGCCTTTGACTTTCCGCGTCAAGATAAAGACAAGTATGTCTATACCGGTCCTTGGGTAAACGCCTCAGCGCGAGTCCGAGTTGATTTTCCTTGGACGCGGTTGAACGGCAAGCCACTTATCTATGCTGCCTTAGGGACGGTCTACAACGACCAAACTACTGCCTACCAAATGATTGCTCAAACCTGTCAGGAATTAGAGTGCCAACTAGTTCTTGCTGTGGGACCCCACATGACTGATGAAACACTCAAGGCTCTACAACAGCAGCATCCCCAATTCTTGTTTGTTCGCAAAGCACCACAGGTTGAGTTACTCCAGCGGACAAAACTATTTATTACTCATGCGGGTATGAATTCAACGCTAGAAGCATTACAGGCAGGGGTTCCAATGGTAGCAATTCCACCGGGTAACGATCAGCCTGGGGTTGCTGCTCGAATTCGCTATCACCAATTAGGCATTACTCTTCCGAGTAAGCAGTTAAGTGTAGAACGACTGCATCGTGCATTGACAGCCGTATGGAATCGCGAGATCTATACCGACAACGTGCAGAAATTTGCTCACGAGATCGCAAGCAAACCTGGTTTAACCTTGGCAGTGACCGCGATTGAAAAGCTGATAACCAATCACCAACGATGAGGGAAGGATGTCAAAACTCAACACTAAGCAGAAAAACTGGCTACTCTCTGGGCATGTTATCTCTGGAAGTCTTTGGTTTGGAGTTGCCCTGGCAATGGTGCTAATGACAATCGCAAACCGGAAAACAACTAATGGTGATGAACTACACGCCGTCAATGCGATGGTGAAATTGCTAGATGATTTTGTGATTATTCCAATGGCAATCGCTTCTGCTCTGACAGGAACATTGCTGTGCTGGCTAACTGTTTGGGGTTTTTTCAAGTTCTACTGGGTCATCACCAAGTGGATCGTGACGACTGGATTAATCATCTTTGGTACGTTTTGGCTGGGTCCTTGGACAAACTCGATGACGGCGATTTCAGCCAGCGAACGAGTCAAAGCGTTAGCCAACCCCCTGTTTATGTTTGATGTGCACGGGGTTATTGTCGGTGGGATGATCCAAGTAGTCTGCTTATTGGCGGTTATTTCTGTCTCAATTATCAAGCCCTGGGGAAGGCGAGATTTACATAGGGCTGGACATACCGATGATGTAAAGATAACATCTGACTCCTAAAACGATAAGAGGAAGTAGCAATGCAATCGTTAGTCACGTTAATCAACGTATTTGCTGTATCACGAGGCAAAGAAGATGAATTTGTTCGATTGTGGAATCAAACTGCTCATCTGCTGAAGCAGGAACCAGGCTTTATTGATACTAAGCTGCATCGTAGTCTTGATGCAGAGGCCCGGTTTTCATTTATCAATGTTGCACATTGGGAAAGTCAAGAGACTTGGCAGCAGGCAATAGCTTCAAATCCGGAACTCCAAGATTGGTGGCGGCAGATTGCATTATTAGCTGAAGCTAACCCAGCACTTTATAAAGTAGAAGTGCAGCATTAAATGCTTTTGCCATTGCTTCAGATATAAGCATTTTGGGCAGATGTCTTACACAATTACAGTATTGGAAGCTAAACCGAATGTCAGTCGCTACTGCTGATTCTTAAGCGGTAACTGAGCAATCGTAGGCAAGCGGGTATGTGACACGAAACGGCAGAGGCGTACAGCTTCACATTGCACCCTACCTTGGCTTGATCTGGCTCAAGCTAAGGTAGGGTAACATTGTCATTATCACTATAAATAAAGTTTGCTAATATTTCAAGCACATACATTTTTGTAAGGTACTACCAAAAATTAGCGTGTAGGATACAAGATGGATGTACAATAAACAGTTCCAGTGCCAGTTCAGGTAATTTTTGACGCAGTTGACGGCAAATCGACTTGTTATACTGCGTTGCCCCAAAACTCATGCGGTGGTAGAGAACTCAGTGAGCTTCACGAGTCATGTCTAGCAATCTTTTAAGAATTTGCTTGCGAAGTGTTTGATTGGGTGCATTAATTTCAAACATCTCTGTTGCCCACAGCCCTTCTGTTGCCAGATGGACAATACTAGCTTGAACTGGATCAAGTCCGCAGTTATATAGTTTATGCTGCCATTCACTAATCTGGGTGTCGATTTGTTTTGCGGTTTCTGGATTGAGCGATATGGAAACGGCTGCAAAGAGGCTTGAACCCAGAGCAAGGGGAAGCTGACTGCTGTTAAAGGTTGCACGGACATAGGCACGTAGCCATTTCCCAGGTTCATCCCCCTTCTCCTTTGCCAGTTCGGATTCAATCGCCGCATTAAAACCATCAATAAGATGCTGAATGATCCCCGTGATTAGAGCTTCTTTATTGGGGAAGTGATAGAGTAAACCACCTTTGCTGACTTTGGCTGCATGTGCGACCGCATCTAGTGTCAGAGCTTCGTTGCCTTGATTGATGAGGATATCGATCGCGCATTGAATCAGGCGATCTTGAGTTTCAGAACGTTTCTTGCCAGGTGTAGAAGCTTTTTCGGCAGCTTTGCTAGTTTTGATGGCTTTTATAAGTTTCATTAAGGTTCGATCTCAGCACTTCTGGTTCAAGGCGATCCTGTTTCTTTATTATACCGTCCAGACTGTCTAGTGGTTGAAACGCAAAAATCGTCTGCCTAGTACAGTTTTACCCTTGACACTGTACCGTCTGGATGGTCTAGTATTAAATCAGCAAGCTTGGGCTTTTTCAGGGAAG
Organism: Leptolyngbya sp. FACHB-261; assembly: GCF_014696065.1. Classification (NCBI taxonomy): domain Bacteria; kingdom Bacillati; phylum Cyanobacteriota; class Cyanophyceae; order Leptolyngbyales; family Leptolyngbyaceae; genus Leptolyngbya; species Leptolyngbya sp. FACHB-261. The sequence continues at coordinate 5,613 of NZ_JACJPL010000006.1, forward strand.
AATGCATATGGATCAGGATGCGCAAGCCTCAAATGCCCTGAAGCATCTAGCTCGGTTGAGCGATTTCATTTTTGCATTAGCAATGGCGCTAACCTTTTGGCAATTTGATTTGCCAGAGAATGCTGAAATGCTAGCAAAGGTGGAAATTAATCAGTTTTTGGTAGGTCAACTCAAGCCATTGGGTGCTTATCTGGTTACATTTGTGCTTGTAGCAATGTATTGGATTGCCCATACCCAACAGTTTTCCTACTACAAACGCACGAACGAGACACATTTATGGATTTATACGCTGTATCTGATGTGTCTGTTTCTTGTGCCTTATTCCAATGAGTTGTCGCTTGTCTTCCCAAGCAATTCCATCACCAAAATCTGTTTTGCAGTCAACATTTCGTTAATCGGGTTTCTCTCATTTGCTAGCTGGAACTATGCAACGTATCAGCATCACTTAGTCGACGAGAATCTTGATGCTCAAACTATCGCAACCATGAAGATTAAAGCCTTAATTGAGCCAATTTGCGCGATGGTAGCTATCGCGATCGCACTATTCGCACCTGCTTGGTCGGACCTGGCTTGGCTATTGTTTCTCCCGGTATATTTCACTTTGAAGAAATTATTGGTAATTCCACAGGAAGCAAACCAGGCGACTCGCTCTAGTCAGTAAGTTTTGTTCGTTCTTAAACATTTGGAGGTTGATTAAGATGGAAACACTGAACGTAGCCGAAGCGAACCACTCAGAGGAGTTTCAAGCAAGTCTGATGGCTGCCATTTTGAACACATTTCAGATGGATAGTGAAGCAGACCTTGAACATGCAGATGATTTTGATGAGATCAATGCAAGGTTCTCCGAGCTAGTAAACTATCTGGTCAATGCCCCTGCTTATCAACTTGCGGTGGACGAATTACAGCAAGGTGATAGTACGGCTCGTGCAATTATTCAAGAACGCTATTCGGCACCAATTCCACCGCTAGAGATGCTTCTGAATTTGCCACAAGATTCTTTGGGCTATGTCTATGCCACGTCACTGCAAGCAGCAGGGTTGAAACCCCTTGATGCCGATCCTAGCCTCTTCTCCTGGGAACGAGTTACCTCCGATGTGAGTTACGTTGAGTATCGTTATCAAATCACCCACGATCTATGGCACGTTGTGACGGGTTTTGATACGTCTCCACTCGGAGAACTGGGTTTACAAGCCTTTTATCTAGCACAATTTCGTCTCCCTTCTGCACTGGTGGCGCTGGTTGGTGGTCTAGTCGGTTTTATGGTTTCATCTCCTGAAGTTCTCCCTGTTCTGATTTCGACCCTTGAGCAAGGTTGGCAAATGGGTAAAACTGCCAAACAACTGATTGCTCAAAAATGGGAAGAGAGTTGGGAGAAACCTGTGTCCCAATGGCAAGAGGAGTTGAATATTCAGATCACCCACTAAGTCTACGAGGTGACTTCTGGGTAGGCTGAGGCTTGCGCAGCGCCTATCCGTTTTTTATAATGCCAAGCCTGAAAAATCATGAGTTGCATACAGTGGTTCGGCCCGTTAGGCTGCTCGATTCCCCAGCTGGAGCGCATGTGCTCGCCCTCTGATCAAGCGCGAGATCATCTACCGACTACTGATGGGAGAGCAAGGAAATCGGCTCCGTCAGATTGCCGTTTTGGGTGGCTACACCCACCATATCGCCAGACCAATCGCTCGCCTGCGGAAAGACTTTAACCAACCACTGCGGGTTGAAGCCATCGCTCGAGAGCTTGGCATGAGCATCTCCAGTTTCCACCATTACTTCAGATCGGTCACTGCTATGAGTCCGTTGCAGTTCCAGAAGCAACTGCGGTTCCAGGAGGCTCGCTGTCTGATGTTGAAGCAAAACCTTGACAACCAGTG
>NZ_JACJPL010000007.1 GCF_014696065.1 Leptolyngbya sp. FACHB-261
GTGGTTTGTGCTGAAGAATTGGATGCGACAGCGATTGGATGAGTTTGAGAACTTTCGAGATTGTGTGGATGCTGCGTTCAAGCAATGTCCTAACGTATGCGCGTAGAGCTATACATCGTGGATCAGGTCAACAATGCTCAAAGCATTCTCGAAGATGCCCAAGAGCAGCAGAACATTCGCAACCAATTGTGTCAGCTAGAGGTTGAGGGCAAGCGCTATTGCGATAAACCTTCAGCCAAACCCTAACAGGAATAGGGGGAGAATTTGCTGTGCGTTTGGAGTGGATGTTGTGCCTAACTCTTAGTGTGTTGACAGCCCTAGGCTTTGCTCGCTCTGGGGGACAGTTTCCCCCTGATATGACCTTTATCACCCAGCCCCTGCTGCAACTGGTGCCACAACTTTCGGGCCTTGAAGAACCAGCCCTCAGTACGCCTGACACACCCATCCTCACTCCAGACGCATCGTCCGATTCGCGCCTATTAGAAATCGATGGACAGCCGACTTCAAGTTCGCTAGATCCAACCTCTGGACAGCTGCTTACCAAGCAAGACCCACGCCTTACTGCCTGTCCAGGGATTTCAGAAGCCAGAGGGCTCAGCCCCCAACAATTCACAGCCTTTGTCGTGCTCACGCGCACCGGGCAACCCTCACGCCAGGACATCGAACAACCGTTAGGCCAACCTACCTGTGCCTCCTCGGCAGATCCTTGGAATGCCAATGTCACTTACTTTCTCGATTTCGAGAATCGCATCTTGCGCATTCAGTACCAGCATGGCCTCTACCAGTCACACACCTTGCAATGAACACTTCCTCTTACAAACCAGGGATTATCGAAGTTTATGAACGGCTCACCCAAGACCTCACTCTCCTCACCACCTGCAGCCTGATTGGTCTGTTGGGATTTGCCAAATGGCAACCGAGCCGGGTCGCTGGTGTAGCAGATGCGCTGACAAATTCGCCCCTAGTTAGCATCAATGCTTCTGAAGAGGTCAAAACCCTCTTGCAAGCGATCAGTGGTCAAGAATCTGGTGGCAACTACGCCGTTACCAATGCGAGTGGCTCAGGCGCAACCGGAGCTTTTCAAGTGATGCAAGAAAACATTCCAGCCTGGTCTCAAGAATGCTTGGGGCAGCCAGCCAATGTGGAGGAATTCCGCAACTCCCCCGAGCTTCAAAATCAGGTGGTTGCCTGCAAAGTGGATCAGTATTGGCAGGACGCACTCACTCAAACAGATGGAGACAAACTGACGGCTTGCAAACGGGTAGCTGCCCAGTGGTACTCAGGGGATCCAGACCGCTATACCAGCACCGCAGCTCAAAGCTGGAATGGAGACAGCTATCCCTCCATTGCTAGCTATGCCACTAAGGTGTGCTCAAAAACAGGCTGGTAACCAGTGCCCCTGTCAAAGCTCTAAACGATAGATATTACTGTCCTAGTCAGAAGAACATGAGCAGCCCCTCTGAACCTAAGCGAGACCCTTACCAGCGCTGGACCGAAGCCGAAGAAGCTATTGTCAAAACCTTCAAAGATGAATGTGTTTATTTGATCTCCGATGGTTATGCCTGCAAGGTTGGGCGAACGAGAAACTTGCTTGGGCGCATGAACGACCTAAAACGAGTCAATCTCAGGGAAAGTCGAGGCTGTATGAGTTGATTGAAAAGCTTGGAGACCCGCAAGTACAGAGGGGCAGACGGACGAACCTACATCAGTTCTGAAGCTCTGGCAAAGCTGGACGAGCTAGCCGGAAAAACGACCATTGAGCTGGTCCACTGATCAGGATCTAGCCCACCTGAACCAGATGACGGGTTACCTAACTATCTCCAGAAGTGATCTCGGTGAGTGGAGATTTTGCTAGACAACCACAGGCCACCTGGTTCCCGCGATCAAGGTATCCACCCCTGGCAATCAGTCGGCTCCCCCCGGCTTTAGATGCCCTCTCTACTCCCTTTCCTGTTGCTTACGTTCACCGGATTCTGGAGCCTGTATCCTTGCCTTCTCTTCCTCAATGAGTTTCATAAGAAGCCGATTGACCAGGTTCGAGATGGCCCGGTCCTCTCTGGCAGCCCAAGCCACTAAGAACTCGTAATTGTCATCTGGCAGTGAGATTGTTAAACGCCTTACCACAGAATCACTCTCGTCCAATTAAGTTGCGGGTTTGGACATTCTGCTCCCCTCACTGTAGTTTGCCGTTACATCACCATGTCAGTGGTATTTGGTGAAAAATGGTTATTTATGGTGCTATTTGGTGAGAAATGATAATAGCTTTATGATTAGGTGTTAGAGAGAATCAAAAGTGGTTATACAGAGTGGAGTATATCAGGTTTCACCATCCCTAGTTGAAGAGATGGGCAAGCTCTGTCCCAACCTTGATTTCGCATGGGTCAACAGCTTCAATAGAGCGGCGAAATCTTTGCTGTAGTGCTTGTGCCCTTACTGTATTAGGCCTTAAGGAAGTAAGCTCATAAGCTGCTATTGCCTTATGTAGCTGGATATTTTGCTCAGTCGAAATAGAGACAACAAGAAAAAGTCGAGGTAGCTTGCGTGGAAATAAGAATGCATTGGCGCACGATGCTAATTCATCTGCAGAGTGATTTTATCGAACGCATTAAGAGGGGAAGTTTATTATCTAGCGAGCTCCCAGGACAACATAGTGAGATTACACTCATCTCGGGTGAACGGCTCAGGAAGCTACGGGAATTCTGTTGGTCTATGGCCGAGAAGTATAAACGAACGCTCCCCGTTCGGGAAGTGTTTATTAATAACTTAAAGGGGAAGCTAGGAGAAGAGGTCGTTAAAATTCGTTTATCGGAATTGGTAACAGAAGTGGACTACGAACGACGTTTAGGTGGGGACGGGAAGGTAGACTTCTATTACCAAAGAGATCCGAGCGTAGGAATTCAGGTTAAGGTTCGCTATGGTGATGTTGAGTCAGTAAGATGGCAACTCACCCAGGCAGAAGCTGAGCAGAATTCAGTGCTAGTCTGTGTGTTAATGCTGGAGGATTTTGAAGACACTAAGCTTGAATATAGATTAATTCTGGCGGGATTTTTGCCAACTAACGCGTTAGAGTTTGTAGAGGGAGTAGCCAACATTGGAATATCAGATTTGCTGTATGGAGGAGGGCTAAAGGGATATCTACAAGACTCGAACCATTTCAGTTACGAAAGATCTTTGATGACCGCCTCCAACATGAAAAAAGGAGAGGAGACTGAACAGCAAAGCAAAGCTAAATCTACTGTGGAAGAACCTGTAATGAGCTCTGAATCGGCTTCCAGCTTAGCCTTTTTATACTTGAGTGCAGGGTCGAGATGGGAGGACTTAAACGAATATACTAAAGCTATTGAAAACTTTAGCCAGGCAGTCTCGCTAAATCCCCATGAGAATTATACCTATAGGTATCTGAGTTGGGCACAATTCCACAACGGGAATTATCAGGACGCAATCAATAATTCAACAGCAGGTATCAGCCGGCTACTTATGTATCTCTACGATTTTTATTGCGTAAGGGTTTTGGCCTATCAAGAAATGGAAAGACATGCAGAGGCAATTAAAGATTGCGATTACCTCATAGGTTTGGCACCTAACTATTCATGGAGTTATTATATTAGGGGTGAGTCCTGGCTAGAGTTAGAGAAATTTCAAAGGGCGAATGAGGATTACAGCCGTGCATTAGCACTAGGCCTCTTAACCGATAGTGGGGCTTGTTACCACCGTCGAGGCCACGCCCGCCTGCAGTTAGGAGATAAGGTGGGGGCCTTAAGTGACTGGAGAGAAGCGGCTAAGATACACCAGGAATCGGGAGATGAGGAGAAGTATCAGGATATCTTGAGGGAGATAGAGGCAGCCACAGGGGATGGGGGAATGGTAAGAGCGGTGATTTAACTGGATGATATCTGAGTAGGCTTCCTCTTCTGCTAATTGATAGCATTGAGTTTATTAACCTAAGGTGGATCTCTTTCTAAAACCTCTAAAGTTGATTAAGGATTGCAAGCCTTGGTAAGCAGCAGGGATATTGCTGGCATAGCCGTTCGTACAGGTCTGCGCAAGATGAATGGGACCGCCCCACCGCCTTGAGAAGCTCAAGGCTGAACTAGCATCCCTTGACTAGCTGACCCTAAGGGTCGCAGGGTTCGGAGCGGTACAAGTTGCTACTAGAAGCTCACAGGCCTGCTCAACCTGCGATAGGAAGCAGACGGGAAACTGTAAAGGTGTGGCCTGTACGGGCAGCTTCAGGACTCTGCGCTATCCACAGGAGTGCCATAATGCCTAGCCCTGAGTTGCACAGGCTCTACGGACCTCAAACGTTCTAGCCTCTGGTGCTGTGAATCTGGGGCAAGGGGATCGAACGTGGCAGCGATGCGATTTCCTACTCCCAATGGTTTGGATTACACCCTTGTCGCGGGTCGGGTGCTCCCCTAAATCTAGCAGATCCTTAATTCGTGCTCTCTCCCTCTGCCTCAGCGCTTCGGCTTCAGTCACCCAGGACTACTTTGAGGATTAAAATCTACACAGGTGGCAGTGAAAGCTAGTTTCTGCCTGCTCAAGATCCTTGGCCTGATTGCTCCAATCGTTGCAGGCGTCCCTCGTGATTACGGCTAATCTCAGCCAGGTCGCGGGTGACTGCTCGTACCTCGCGTAAGCCGCCAACAACTTCAGCAACCCCAGCCGTCAGTAGCTTCGATGTCTCGCCGTCGGGTTTCATCCTCGGCCCGCAGAGCTGCGATATCGCGCTCATGACGAGTGTTATCGGCCTCATGCCGATTGGAGATCTCGGTCAGGCGTTCAATCGCGTTGGTATTACTGCGGGTTGCTTCTACCAATTGGGCAACCGCATCAATCAGGCGGTTCACGCGGTCGTCGGGTGGGTTTCCGTTCATCTGCTGCGGTGAAAAAGGGTCAAGGGGGTTAGCGGTCGCTGAGGTAGGGGTAGAGAAGCTTCCTATACCCTTGCCTTGGGCTGAGCGTATTACTCAGCGTCTCAAACACTCAGTCTCAGCGTGAGAATCAGGTTAAGACTCGAGGCCGGGCTCCTATTAACGCAACAAAAGGCAACTTTTGTTGCGTTGATTCTACCGGTTTCTCGCTTCAAAAAAGACCAAGCAGCCCTTGCTAGTCCGCACTTGGCAGAAGTTGAGACTCTAGCTACACTCTAGCTACTTTCAATGTGACCATTGTGCCTTTTGAAGCAACAGGTGACTGGAACCTAACCTTATGCCCCGCCCTAGCAAAGACAAATGCCGTCTGTGTTCCAAGCTGTCCTTTGAGAAGGCCAAGATCCGCCACGGTCCTCAAGGTGACGGCTGCTGGACGGACGAAGGGGAAGCTTGCCATAAGCGCCGGACCTACTACCGCAAGCGCCCGCTCTACAATCGCAACCGGCGGCTGAAGACTGCGGGCTATACCGTTGAGACGGTGCCACTAACAGCAACGCCAGCAGCGTTGCTCCAATCTGTACCGGGAGCGCCAAGATGCTCCTCTCCATGCTGTTAGTGCTGCTCTCTGGCTTGACCAGGAGAAAGTCATGTTAGTCGAGCCGAGGCACTGCTTAGACATGACGGGGACGCAAGTCCAAGGCTATCTGCTGGAGGTTCTTGAGCTGTTTTCGCAGCAGTATTGCCTCCCAAATGGCTACCGCCGCTTGAGCAAATTTGCGGCTCAAGTCGAACTCGATCCAGGAGGCTGTCCCCTGACCCCTTGCCCTCTAAACCCTGATGCCTAAGCTTACCGAGCAGCTGGAACTGCAGTTATGGCAATCGTTGAAGGTGGCCACTGAAGACCCAGAGGCAGCTGACGTACTCCATCTCGGAGAACTCGTGGAGGCAGTCGTTGCTTTGACCCCGCCACTGCAGCAGATGACGATAGCGGCGGTAGCTATTGAGCAACTGACGAATGTCTTGGAAGCCGCAGAAGCAGTCCTTTCGCAGTGGCTTGACACAAGACTACGCAGCTCCGAGAGCAGTTCTCGTCCTCACGTCTGTGTCTTGAGAGAGTCGGGAGTTGTGTAGTCTGAAGTGGATTGAGTGAGCTGATCCGCTGTAACGGGTTATGAGTAGTAACGGAACCAATGGTTCCAACAGTTTTTACAGAAGTAGAGTAGACAAGAAAGCTAGTACTACAGTTGTAGATTTCGGGAACCCAGAAGTGACGTTATCATTTCGGGGTTGGACACCAATACTGAGTCATCCAGGTGCATTGCTGCAAGTGCGCTCAGAAGTGCAAATACGGCTAAGCGAGTTTGATGCTTCGATTATGCCAACCATTACAACCGGAAATACGAATGTACCCACGATCATGGTTGGCGAAAAAGCAGCCGATTTGATTAAAGCGATTGCCTGATATCACTGCGTATTGATTCAGTCAATTACAAATCAGTATTTAATTGGGGATAGTTTTATGACACACTTACCATTACAAAGCAAGAATGATTCTGAGCATTCTGAGGTTACAACTCTGGCTGATTCTCTTCGTGACTCCTCAGTAAATTCTGCACTGATTGCAATCGCGCAAGAAGTTGCTGAGTTGCTGAAACAAGCTCATCCGGCACAAGATTCAGCACAAGCTGACGAAATCGATGATAGGGAGTTAGCAAAGCAAAAAGATTTTAGTCAAAGCTTACCTCACCTGAAATAGGATTGAGAATTAGGTATTCGTGTAAAATCAATGGTCAAAGTTCACATTATCGAGATTGAGACAGGCTTCTCTAGCCAAAGCCATCTCACTCAACAGTTTAAGCGCATTACTGGAGTGACCCCAAAGCAAGTTCGCTAACTCCATAAGAATCTAATAAATCGTTGTAAGAATTTGAAAGAAGCCAAACACTAGGGTTGGCTATACTTCAAGCGGATAGGGCAGCAGACTTTAGTGTAACCGTTGGAAACCCTTTCAAAAATCCACCAAGAAGCTTAATTTTCTGGTTCTTTCAGACTTATTATACTAGTGAGGCGAACGGATGTGAAAATCACGAGTTGCCCAATCTCTGAAAGTTATAGCCAGTGGGCATTTCAAGCTAATGGTGGTATTTAACTCTTAGCTGTTTAGCGTAGTTTAGCCGAAAGAGCCAATTTTCTGGAGTTTGGCAAGCGATATACTTTGGGGGACGGCTGACAGTCCTTCGTCGGGGGAGAGTTCAATGATTACTCTGCCTGGAATGCTCCATCTCGATCAACTGATTGCCACGTTGATGCAGGTGGCGATCGAAAGTGCAGGAGCCGAAACTGGCGCTCTGGTTCTCCTAGAAGAGGATCAACTTACTATGGTGGCTCAATGCAGCAGAGATAGCCAGTGTGACCTGGAAAAGCTTGCTGTTGCTGACTGTGCAACGATTCCTGTTTCCGTCATTCACTTGGTAGAACGCACTCAAGAAACTCTGGTGTTTGATGATGCAGTCAGCGAATTGTCTTTTTCAACTGATCCTTACATTCAACACCAACAGACGAGATCGCTCCTCTGTCTACCCATTCTCAATCAGAGTCAGTTGATCGGCATCCTTTATTTGGAGAACAATCTCAGTACCGGGGTGTTTACCAACGATCGCTTACAAGTTCTCAACCTGTTGATGGCTCAGGCAGCGATTTCACTAGAAAACGCTCGGCTGTATGAACGGTTAGCAGACTATGCCGAAACACTGGAAAGGAAAGTAGAAGCGCAAACTCAAGCCTTGCAGCAGGAGATCGCTGAACGTCAACAAACCGAAGCCGCATTGAGACAAAGTGAGGCCAATTACCGCAACCTGCTACAAACCGCGAATTCAGTCATCGTTCGCTATGATCCGCAAGGACGGATTCGATACATCAACGATTATGGGGTAAAACTCCTAGGTTATGAAGAACATGAGATTGTAGGGCGAACCGTATTTGAAACCATCATTCCAGAAGCCGAACTCTCTGGACGCGATGTGAGATCCATGGTCCACGATTTACTTCGTAATCCTCAATCGTACCCGCAAGGCGAGGGTGAAAACCTGTGTCGAGATGGTCGGCGAGTTTGGATGGTCTGGTCGAATCAAGCCATCTTCAATGACCAGGGAGAGGTCGTTGAAATCTTATCGGTGGGCAACGACACCACCCAGCGCAGACAAGCAGAAGAGGCATTACAACGTAGTGAAGCCAAGTTCCGAACGATCTTTGAAAACTCGCAGGTCGGCATCTTCCGCACCCGCCTCTCGGATGGATTAATTCTCAATGCCAATCAACGCCTTGCCAATCTGTTGGGCTTTGATTCACCAGAGGAGATCATTGGGGTGGAACACTGCATCGGCTATTTTGTAAGTCCCAGCGATCACCAACAATCCATTGAGGTGCTGAAGCGGGATGGGGAAGTGCGAAGCTATGAAGTACAGATGCGAAAACGAGATGGGACATTGTTCTGGGGACTTTCCTCTTCTTATTTGAATGAGGACGATGACTATATCGAAGGAGTGATTGCGGATATTAGCGATCGCAAACAGGCAGAAGCAGCGCTGCAAGCCTCCGAAGCAGAACTGCGAGCGCTCTTCTCAGCCATTCCCGATCCGCTGTGTATCTTCACTGCTGAAGGGCAATTGATCTGTGCCATCGAAGGAAATCCGTCCTATGGAGTGTTGGATGAGGAGGAGTATATTGGTAAAACACTGCATCAACTCTATGGTCAGGAACAAGCTGATGAATTCCTGAGTTACATTCAGCAGGTGCTGAGAACTCAACAAGTACTTACAGTTGAATACAGCAAGTGGATAGCTGGACGAGAAATCTGGTTTTCGGCTCGCATTGCCCCGATTCAGCACGAACAGGTGATTTGGTTGTTGCGAGATATTACGCTGCAAAAGCAAGCAGAAGCAGCCTCGATTTTGGAAGAACGCAACCGCATGGCGCGTGAAATTCACGACACACTCGCTCAGGCGTTTACAGGCATTCTGATCCAGGTTGATGCAGCGACTCAAGTGTTAACCGATGATGTAGAAGCTACCCAAGCGCATTTAGACACGATCGAGGAATTAGCCCGTACTGGACTAACTGAGGCGCGTCGCTCGGTGACAGCACTACGTCCCCAGTTGCTAGAAGATGGCGACTTATCGAGTGCCCTTGAGCGTCTGGTCAACCAGATGCGAGTGGCGACCAATACGGCTCTAATTTACTCAATTCAGGGGATCGCCTATTCCTTACCCGTCGAGGTGGAGAATAACTTGCTCCGGATTGGGCAAGAAGCCCTGACCAATGCGATTAAGTATGCGAATGCGAACGAAATTAGAATTGAGTTAGTCTATGACGATGCCCAGTGTCGATTACAGGTCAAAGACGACGGACAGGGCTTTGGAGTAGTTGGAGTCCCGATGAGCGGCGGATTTGGATTGTTGGGCATGAGCGAACGAGCAGAGCGAATTGGAGCACAACTGACGATCGAGAGCCAGCCCGGACAAGGGACAGAAATTATTGTCATTGTCGATCGAGGGTGATCATCATGACGAGCCAATCCGCGATAATTCGGGTGCTAATTGCTGATGATCATTTGATTGTTCGGCAAGGATTGGCAACGATCATTAACCGCAATCCAGAAATGACGGTGATTGCTCAAGCAGAAAATGGGCAACAGGCGATCGATTACTTTCGAGAATACCAGCCAGATGTCACGCTGATGGATTTGCGAATGCCCGAAGTCGGAGGGGTTGAAGCCATCAGCGCAATTTGTGCTGAATTTAAGCCTGCCCGGATTATCGTGCTAACCACTTACGATGGGGATGAAGATATTTATCGTGGATTGCACGCAGGCGCTCAAGGCTATCTGCTCAAGGATACTAAATCCAATGAGTTGCTGAATGCGATTCGCACTGTTGCTTGTGGTCAGCAATACATTCCACCAGAGGTGGGAGCAAAACTGGTGCAGCGTCTGAATAATCCAGAACTCAGGGAACGAGAGTTAGAGGTACTGGGCTTAATGGCACGAGGAATGAGCAATTCAGATATTGCAACTGCTTTAAGTATTAGTGAGAATACTGTCAAAACCCATGTCAATCGAATTTTAAGTAAGTTGGGCGTGAGCGATCGCACCCAGGCTGTGATTGTTGCGATTAAACGCGGCATTGTCAGTTTGTAAGCCAGTCACCCTTTAGTTTGACTCCAGAGTCAAACCAGAGTTGGAGCGATGATGACATTGACAGAGGGACTGATTCATCATTCGCTTTGGTGAGCAAAAGTTGCAACTCTCAGTTGACGACAAGTGAGAGGGCAATTGCCTATATTTAGTTCTAGGCAAACACGAATAGCAATTGAGTTACAGCATTGAGTTTGCTTCATCTAGACCGCAGAAAGAGGGTTGAATCGCTTGCGATTACCATTGCTTCCCTCAGAGGTGTTTAAGTGAATCAAGACCGAGACCGTAGTTTGTTATCTATTCCAGCTTCAACACAGGATCACATGCAAGGTGTACTCAATGCCGACGTGGTGCTGGTAGTGTATGGAGATTATCAATGCTCTGTCAGTGCAGACGTTTACAAGCTGATTAAAGCGATCAAACGAGAGCTTAGTGCTGCTTTTGGAGAAGATTATTTATGCTTGATCTTCCGTCATTTTCTGCAAGCACAGATTCATCCCCAAGCTCAACGGGCCGCTCAAGCTGCCGAAGCCGCCGCTGCTCAAGGACAGTTTTGGTTAATGCACGACACTTTGTTTGCTCATCAACAGAAGTTAGAAAATGGTTATCTCGTAGAGTACGCCAACAATTTAGGGCTTGATATCCCTCAATTTCTTAAAGAGTTGTCTAAGCAGGTGCATATCGATCGCATCAATGAAGATATTGAAAGTGGATTGCACAGTGGAGTGACCGACGCTCCAGCCCTATTCATCAATAACATTCGGTATACCGGACGCTGGAAAATAACAGAGTTGAAGGCAGCTATTGTCGCTGCAAGTCACTAAGCTCTATTCCTATCTGACTTGTTTGTTAGTGCTAGTAAGTGATCGAATGCACGATCGCTAGCTTTTTGCCTGTTTTGTTGAACAACCTGCCAATTTTTGAACCATGCTAACAACTACAACGTTAACCACTAAATTCAAGAATAAAGGCTTAACGCGCACCCAATTGCAACAAGTACTCGACTACATTCAGACTCACCTCGATCGAGATTTGTCACTGACTGAACTTGCAGAGACTCTTAATCTTAGCCCGACTTACTTTGCCAGTGTATTCAAACAAGCGATCGAGGTTTCTCCACACCAGTACGTAATTCAACAGCGGGTGGAACGAGCAAAGTTGATGCTGTCGAAAACGGATTTGGCGGTCTCCGACATCGCTCTACAAGTTGGTTTCTCCAGTCAAAGCCATCTGACCCAACAGTTTAAGCGCCTGACTGGAGTGACCCCAAAACAGATTCGCTAACTCCATCACGCACGAGTCAAGGAGGCAAAGATGAAGTTCAAAGCAATCACAGGAAAGCAGGGAATCGGAACGGAAGTGCAAGATGCGACTTACGTGGAGGCTGCCCGGTGGGGTAAATATCGGGGGTGGCGGTATGTTCTGGGACTGGTGGTCATCCTCTTTGCGTGGCTGGTGGTCGGGACTGGTGCCAGCGTACTCGTCGCGTTCGCGCTCAGCGGCCAGCCGGATTACTACGTGCTTGGTCCTTTCGGGAAGTTCCTGTATGTCATGGTAGGTTTTCCGGTCTTCCTGGCGGGAGTCCTCATCGCCGTTACCCTTATCCACCGCCGTCATCCCCTGACGCTCATCACGGCGCGGAAGAAGATAAGCTGGCGTCGCATCGGTCACGGGTTTGTGGCGTGGTTCGTGCCAATCTGCCTGATCGGTGGGCTGGGACAGTACCTCTTCTATCCCGACACCTTCTCCTTCACCTCCGACCTCACAACGTTCGCGCTCTTCGTCCCGCTGGCACTGATTTTCACTGCGATCCAGACGACCACGGAGGAGCTTTTCTTTCGCGGATATGTCGTGCAGGGCGCGAGCCTTGTTTGGACGAACCGCGTCTTTCTGGCGATCGTGTCAGCCGTGATCTTCACCCTGCCGCACCTCGCTAACCCGGAGGCGATCTCAGGCGGCTGGCTCACGGTCTTTTTCAACTACTTCCTCGTTCCCGGTCTGCTATGGACTGTGGTCTCGCTGATGGACGGAACCACCGAACTCGCCATCGGTGTACACTTCGCGAACAACATCGGTGGCATACTCCTGATCAACGCACCTGGAACCGCCCTGACCACGCCAGCTCTGTTTACCGTCAGCGAGTTCCGCGCAACCTACGCGGCGCTATCGGTGCTGGTGATAGTCCCCATATTCCTGGCGATCGCCTACAAGGTGTTCAAACGTGATAAGGCATCTGAACCCGTTTCCCAGAGCGATCGGAAGGGTCGTCGGTGATTTCGTTAGTCAACAAAGTTTCCTTGTTACCAAAAGCAGCGCAAAGGCTTGGACGAGTAATACATCTAAGCACAATGAAGATAACAACATGAACACAAAGACTATTCCTATTCAAAACGCTTCCTCAGTTCTGCTCAAGATGGAAGCTGCAATCAATGCTCATGACATTGATACGTTTGTGAACTGCTTTGCTCCTGACTTTGTGGGTGAACAACCCGTCTATCCAGAACGAAACCTCTTAAGAATCTGAAAGCAGTCAAGTATTGGAACTCAAGACACTTTAGATAGATAGAACCAGGAGTATTTAATCATGGTCAAAGAGCAAACTGTAGACGGACAAGCAAATTTACAAGCAACTACCAATTTGACACCAGCCCAGGAGTCTTTGCAAGCACTTTGGGAAGAGCATTTACAGTACGAGTTTGGCACTCACAGTACTGAAGATGCCCTCGCTACGATGGTTGAAGATGCTTACGTCAACCACATTCCGGTAATGACTGGGGGAGTCGGGAAACCAGCACTGCGCGAGTTCTATTCCAAATACTTCATTCCACAAATACCGCCCGGCATGGAGCTGACCCCAATCTCGCGCACAATCGGGACCGATCGGCTCGTCGATGAAATGGTGGGTAAGTTCACTCATACGGTTCGGATGGACTGGATGCTACCCGGCATTGCTCCGACTCTTAAACGGGTTGAAGTGCCAGTGGTGGTGATTGTCCAGTTCCGTGACGGCAAGCTAGCCCATGAGCACCTCTACTGGGATCAGGCGAGTGTATTGATTCAACTTGGCTTGCTCGATCCTGGTACGCTGCCCGTTGTAGGGGTTGACAGTGCGCGCAAGGTACTTGATCCGAGCTTGCCCTCAAACGCACTGATCGATCGTGCCAGCGATCGCGACTAAGTGTAGGAGCCAGCAAATATCAATGCCTAAACCCGCCATTTTGCAACCAGGATCGTACTCATCCTGTTTGTAGGAGGCGCTTCTTATTGCTGGCTCCTACACGTATTGCTCATTGAGTTTTTGACAAAGTGACACAGCCATTCACAACAAGAGGTAACTATCATGATGCTTAAAGACAAGGTTGCTTTAGTGACGGGAGGGACATCGGGCATTGGTCGTGCAACGGCGATCGCTTATGCCCAACAACAAGCAAAGGTGGTGGTGGTGGGTCGCCGCATGGATGAAGGTAAAGAAACTGTTCGATTGATCAAGGAAGCTGGCGGAGAGGCGATTTTTGTGCAAGCAGATGTCACGAAAGAAGCCGATGTTGAAGCAATGGTTGATAAAGCGGTTGGCGTTTTTGGTCGGTTAGATATTGCCTTTAATAATGCAGGAACTGTCGGCGAAAACCCCTCATTGATTGAGCAAACAGAAGCGGAATACGATCGCACTATGAACGTCAATGTCAAAGGCGTTTGGTTGTTGATGAAACATGAAATTGCTCAGATGTTGAAACAGGGAAGTGGTTCGATCGTCAATACATCATCTGCGGTTGGAATCGTTGCATATCCTATCCAACCCCTCTACGCTGCGAGTAAACATGCAGTAGTAGGCTTAACAAAAGCCGCCGCGCTCCAATATGCCAAAGCGGGTATTCGCATCAATGCCGTTGCACCAGCGGCAATCGAAACAGATATGCTTGAAGCAGCTACAGGTGGGCAGGATGAAGCCAAAGCTTACATAACAGGACTTCACCCGATCAGACGCATTGGAACACCGCTTGAAGTTGCAAATGCAGTTCTGTTTTTATCATCTGACTTGGCATCGTTCACAACAGGTGCAACATTGCTGGTAGATGGTGGGTTTGTAGCGCAGTAGTCGATCGGCAGTGCGAAATGTTTGATACAGCACTTCAAGCGACTCACTAAAGTAACACTGAAATCGGTTCGCTAATTTCATCGGAAACTCCATAAGAATATGCAAGAAGTTGAGTGTTGGAACTGACTACACTCAAGTGAACTAAGCCAAAGAGAACTTAGAAGTTGATGCTTTTGTCCAAAGTTGGGGAACAGAAAAAGATGATGAACCAAAACAAAGAGCTTTACGAGTGCGTCATTGTCGGTGGCGGTTCCGCTGGACTCAGTGCGGCACTGCTTTTAGGCAGAAGTCGCCGTCGAGTGTTAGTCTGCGACAAAGGGAATCCGCGTAACGCTGCCGCACACGAGTCGCACAGCTTTTTCACCCGCGATGGCATCAGTCCGCATGAACTTTTGAGCATCGGGCGCGACCAACTCAAACCTTATAAAAGCGTTGAATTTCAAGCGATCGGGGTCAAGGAAATCAACCCATCCGGCAATCAATTTGAAGTTGCGTTTGAGGATGGCACGATCAAAAAAACGCGCAAAATTTTGCTGGCTTTCGGGGTAATGGATGAATTTCCAGCTCTCGAAAACTTTGGTGATTTCTGGGGCAAAAGCGTGTTTCATTGTCCCTATTGCCATGCCTGGGAAGTGCGCGACGAGCCGCTTGCCATTGTTGGAAATGGCGAAACGGGCATCGAAATGGCGGCACTGCTGAAAAATTGGAGTGCTGATTTAGTCCTCTGCACCAACGGCAAAGCTGATCTAACCGCTGATCAAAGGACACTGTTGGAAAACCACAAAATCCTTGTCCGCGAAGAGAAAATCATCCGACTCGAAGGCGATAACGGACAATTGGAAAACATTGTTTTTGAGACAAACGAGAAAATTGCGCGTCGCGGAATACTGATCCGAACAAAGCAAACACTCCGTTCAAACCTAGCTGAAAAGTTAGGCTGTGAGTTGAATGAATTCAATTTAATCAAGACGACCAATGTTTTTAACGAAACTAGCGTCAAAGGCGTTTATGCGGCAGGTGACATCACTTCACCCATGCAAGTGATCGTCGCTGCTGTTTTTCAGGGTAGCGTTGCTGCTAGCGGCTTAAATCACTCTCTGATTATGGAAGATTTCGTCTAAATCAAGGTAATTCAATCTTCATCAAAACAAGCATCGTGGCTGGTTTAGTTTCATAGACCAAGAGAGTAGGGAAAGTCATGCGTGTTAATTACATATCAAGTCTACAGAGCGATCTAATGATGCAATCTTTGTGATTTTTTGGTTCTTACCTTACCATCCTTGCTGATTGCACCACAACTATTCAAGCAAACTTCAAGCTGATGATGGTTGCGATCGCACCACAACCATTCGAGCAAACTTCAAGCTGCGGATATACAGCGAGTTAATTTTCGATCGTTAATGGTGGACTCACAGCGAACCGATCCATTTCAAGAAAGAACAAATGGGCTTGATTTTCAGATCGCAACTAAAGGAATTCTATGTCAATTTTTGTCTTAGTTCATGGCTCCTGGCATGATGGTTCTGCTTGGCAAGCAGTCGTTGACCATCTAGAAGCAAAAGGACATCTGGCGTTTGCTCCGACGATCGCGGGTCATGGGAAAAGCGTAGATAAAAACGTTAACCATGCTCAATGTACGCAATCGATCATTAATTACATTGTGAGCAAAGACTTAACCGATATTGTTCTATTAGGTCATAGTTTCGGCGGTACAGTGATTGCGAAAGTTGCCGAAGCAATTCCCGATCGCATTAAACGGCTCATCTTCCTTGATGCTTTTGTCTTGAATGATGGTGAGAGCCTCATAGATAATGTCCCACCACACACTCAAGCGTTAGTCGATCAGCTAGCGAGAGAATCGGACGATCGCACGGTGATACTACCTTTTGAGATGTGGCGAGAAGCGTTTCTCAACGATGCTGACCTCGATTTGGCTCGATCTAGTTATGCACAACTATCGCCTGAGCCGTATCAACCGTGGATTGACAAGCTGAACTTGAAACAGTTTTACTCGCTGTCCATCCCTAAAAGTTACCTCTACTGCACAGAAGACAACGTTCTGCCTCAAGGCGAGTGGGGATGGCATCCCAAAATGTCTAGCCGCTTGGGGCTATTTCGGTTCGTGCAAATGCCCGGTAGCCATGAGGTGATGTTTTCTAACCCGGTTGGTTTAGCCGAAAAGATTATTGTGGCAGGACGTGACTAGCAACAGGATGGTTTCATCACAAAACAAACGAGTTGCCGTTCTTTGAAAAGTAGAAAAATAGCTTGAACACCGTTGAGTGACTCAATTTACAACATGGAGAGAAACAAGGAGAAATTATGGAAACTAGAGAAATCGCTGTCATAGAGCGACTGCAACAAGCACAGAACGCACAAAACCTGGAAGCGCTTTTAGCCTGCTTTGCACCCAACTTTCAGGGCAATCATCCGCTCCATCCTGAGAGAGAGCTCGAGGGAATTGAGGGTGCCCGTAAGAATTGGTCTGGCATCTTCCACGCCATCCCAAACTTTCACTCAGAGTTGCTCCGTTCGGCAGTTGAGGGTGACACGGCTTGGGCTGAGTGGTACTGGTTTGGTACCCATCGTGATGGTTCGCAATTTGGTATGCGCGGGGTGACTATTCTTGGCATACAAGCGGATCAGATTGAGTGGGCACGCTTGTATATGGAACCTGTATCAGCGAGTAGCGAATAATCCGTAAACTCAGGAGATTTCTGTTGTTCACATCAATTCCTACCATCTTGGAGGGTTTCCCTAGAGGTTAACGATGTGATGGTGAAGCTATTTCGTCATTACATGCCCAACCATGCCTCCATTTGGACAGAGGTAGGAGTTGCAGTTCTTGGACTTCCAGCGATGCGTATTGAGTCCGCGTTACTGCAATCACAAGCTAAAACCGATAAGAACGCGCTGAGAGAGACTACTCCGTTAAAGCATCCACTCGAACAAAGGAGCAATTCAAATGTCAGAGAGAAATAAAGCAATCTTAGAAGAAGCAAACGCGGCGATCGCGGGCGGCTGGCTCGCGGTCTTTTCCAACTACTTCCTCGTTCCGGGTCTGCTGTGGACCTAGTTCGTTGATTGACGGAACCACCGAGCTTGCTATCGGCGTACACTTCGCGAACAACATCGTCGGCTTCCTCCTGTTCAACAGAGCCAGAACCACCGTGACCACGCCAGCTCTGTTTACCGTCAGCGAGTTCCACGCGACCTACGTGGCGCTATCGGTGCTGGTGATAATTTCCATATTCCTGGCGATCGCCTACAAGGTGTTCAAACGCGACGAGGCATCCGAACCCGTTTCCCAGAGAGATCGGAAGGGCCGTCGGTGGTCTCGTTAGTCAACAAAGTTTCCTGGGTTGCCAAAGGCAGCATAAAGGCTCAGACGAGTAATACCTCTAAACAATGGAGATAACAACGTGAACACAAAAACTACTTCTATTCAAAACACTTCCTCAGTTTTGCTCAAGATGGAAGCTGCAATCAATGCTCATGACATTGATACGTTCGTGAACTGCTTTGCTCCTGACTTTTTGGGTGAACAACCCGTTCATCCAGAACGAAACCTCATCGGTGCAGAACAGGTGCGAAAGAACTGGACTGCTCTCTTCGCTCAAGTTCCTGACATCTAGGCAAAATTAATCACCCATACGATCGCGGATGAGTTGGGTTGGTCAGAGTGGCACTGGCAAGGCAACCATACCAACGGCACAGAACTCGATATGCGAGGCGTTGTTGTGGGACTGAGAGAAAACGCGATCGCATGGGCGCGGTTGTATATGGAGCAGCTTGCCCAAGTCGTACAGGCAGACATCCTAAAAGCAGTCTAACTGCTAATCAGCTTTAATCACCTACAAGGAACAATCACCATGTCAACTGTTGAGAACAAAGTTATTGCGATTACTGGAGCTAGTAGCGGTATTGGTGAAGCAACTGCTAGATTGCTGGCTCGTCAGGGTTTACGGGTTGTGTTAGGGGCGCGACGCACCGATCGACTGGAAGCAATTGCTGCCGAAATTCGCTCTAAGGGTGGCGAAGCAGAATATCGTACTCTTGATGTCACCAACCTCGAAGACATGCAAGCCTTTGTCAAGTTTGCCCAAGATAAATTTGGTCGCCTTGATGTTGTGGTGAACAATGCAGGCTTGATGCCACTCTCCAAGCTAGAGGTGCTGAAGATCGATGAATGGAACCGCATGATTGATGTGAACATTCGCGGTGTGCTTCACGGGATTGCTGCTGCGCTACCTCTCTTTAAGCAGCAACGATCAGGGCAGTTTGTCAATCTATCCTCGATCGGCGGGCACAACGTCTATCCAACCGCCGCCGTGTACTGCGCCACTAAGTTTGCAGTTTGGGCGATTTCCGAGGGACTGCGGCAAGAATCGACAGACATTCGGGTTACGGTGATTTCGCCTGGAGTGACAGAAACTGAACTTGCCAGCACGATCACGGATGCTGAAGCAGCGGAATGGGTGGAGGGATTTCGTGAGGCAATGATTCCAGCAGAAGCGATCGCGCGTGCGATTGCCTTTGCGATCGAGCAACCCGCCGACGTAGATGTCAATGAAATCATTGTTCGACCGATTGGACAAATGAGCTAAATCTCGGAAAGTCAATCTTGATTGAAACAGGAGAAACAAAATGATACTGCAAGATAAAGTGGCGTTAGTTACGGGAGGCGCATCGGGCATTGGCCGAGCTACTGCGATCGCCTTCGGTGCTGCTAGAGCCAAAGTGGTCTTCTCGGACATACGCCGTGTAGAAGGTGAAGAAACGGCTGATTTGATTCGCGAGACTGGAGCGGAATGCTTGTTCGTGAAATCAGATGTATCGAGTGAAGCGGATGTGCAAGCTCTGGTGCAAAAAACGGTCGCAACCTACGGCAAACTCGATTGTGCCTTTAACAATGCTGGAATCGATCTTGTTGTTACACCGCTGCATGAACAATCGATCGAGGATTTTGACAAGATCATGTCGATCAATGCGCGAGGGCTATTTCTCTGTATGAAATACGAAATTCAGCAGATGCTAACCCAAGGCGCAGGCGCGATCGTGAACAATTCATCAACGAATGGTCTGGTTGCGTTGCCAGGGATCTCTCCTTACGTTGCCAGCAAACATGCCGTGATGGGGTTAACGCGATCGGCTGCCCTCGATTATGCCAAACAGGGCATTCGGATCAATGCTGTCAATCCGGGTCCCATTGCGACTGACCTCATGGCTCGTAGCGCTGACCAGATGGGCATCACGTTCGATGATCTCGGGTCTATGGTTCCGATGGGTCGTATTGGCCAGGCAGCAGAAATCGCTCAAGCCGTTATTTTTCTTTGCTCTGATGCTGCCAGCTACATCACAGGTCAGTCTTTGGCGATCGATGGCGGATATACGGCGAGTTAACTTTTGATGGTTGATGTGGACTCACAGTGAATCGATCCATTTCAAGAGAGAACAACCGGGCTTGATTTTAGGAGAAACAGAATGATACTGCAAGATAAAGTGGCGTTAGTCACTGGCGGAACTTCAGGAATTGGTCGTGCAACGGCGATCGCTTATGCCCAGCAACAAGCAAAGGTGGTGGTGGTGGGTCGTCGAATGGATGAAGGTGAAGAAACGGTTCGGCGGAGAGGCGATTTTTGTGCAGGCAGATGTCACGAAAGAAGCCGATGTTAAAGCAATGGTTGATAAAGCGGTTGGCGTTTTTGGTCGGTTAGATATTGCCTTTAATAATGCAGGAACTGTCGGCGAAAACCCCTCATTGATTGAGCAAACAGAAGCGGAATACGAGCGCACTATGAACGTCAATGTCAAAGGCGTTTGGTTGTTGATGAAACATGAAATTGCTCAGATGTTGAACCAGGGAAGTGGTTCGATCGTCAATACGGCATCTGCGAATGGAGTCGTTGCACTTCCTGGCGTACCTCTCTACACTGCGAGCAAACATGCGGTAGTCGGTTTAACAAAAGCTGCTGCGCTCCAATATGCCAAAGCGGGGATTCGCATCAATGTCGTTGCACCAGCAGCAATCGAAACAGATATGTTTGAAGCAGCTACAGGCGGGCAGGATGAAGCCAAAGCTCATATAACAGGACTTCACCCGATCGGACGAATTGGAACACCGCTTGAAGTTGCAAATGCAGTCCTGTTTTTATCATCTGACCTGGCATCGTTCGTAACAGGTGCAACATTGCTGGTAGATGGTGGGTTTGTAGCGCAGTAGTTGATCGGCAGTGCGAAATGTTTGATATAGCACTTCAAGCGACTTACTAAAGTAACACTGAAATCGGTTCGCTAATTCCATCGGAAACTCCATAAGAATTTG
The DNA here is from genome assembly GCF_014696065.1 of Leptolyngbya sp. FACHB-261. Lineage (NCBI taxonomy): Bacteria > Bacillati > Cyanobacteriota > Cyanophyceae > Leptolyngbyales > Leptolyngbyaceae > Leptolyngbya > Leptolyngbya sp. FACHB-261. The sequence goes on from NZ_JACJPL010000007.1 coordinate 20,487, forward strand.
CAAGAAGTTGAGTGTTGGAACTGACTACACTCACATGAACTAAGACAAAGAGAACTTAAGAGGTGATGATGATGTCCAAAGTGCCTTCTAACTCCCCACAGGGACAGGGAAAGACCTTTGCCGCTGTTTCAGAGCAGTCCTCACCCAACAAGCCCTCCTGTCCGGGCTGGCTCGAGATCATCGTCGGTCTCGTCGTCTTTGGCGCTGTCGCACGTGGGGGTGTGTTGCTGTCCGGGCAGCTCGGTCTCGATCCCGTCGTCTACGGACTGGCCCTCGCCGCGCTGTCTGTTATCGCCCCCTTTGCTGGGTTTGCGGCAGCGGCGCTGCTGCGCCTCCGCTCGTGGTGCGCCTTCGGTGTGCGCCGCACCACAGCGCGCTGGCTCCTGATCGGGGTCGGAGCGGGGGTGGTCGCCTTCGTGGTCAGAGGTTTTGCGGCCATGGCCTACACCGCCCTCACCGGAGATAGCTCCACCCCCCAGGAGGTGTACGGTGACGCTGGCAGCGGCGGGGTGCTGTCCCTGGTGCTGGCTACGCTGTTTATCGGTCTGCTTGTGCCCCTCGTCGAGGAACTGCTCTTCCGGGGTGTTATCACGAACGCGTTGCTGCGCTACGGCCCGTTGATTGGTGTAGTGGGCAGCACCCTGATCTTCGCCCTCGCTCACGGCGTCAACATCGTCTTCGCAATAGCTTTGGTATTTGGTCTCGTCAGCGCTGAATTGTTCCGCCGCAGCGGCTCGATCTGGCCTGGCGTCATCGCCCACGTTATCAACAACCTGCCCACGGTCTTCGTGTTGGTGCTCATCAGAGCGGCCTGAATACTCACCATCACGCGAAAGGAGTGTCTGCCCATGGCTCGCTTGTTCTCGAACCATCCGCCCGATCCTGATAGGCGCAGACACAAAGTAGAGCCACCAACTCACGCTGGGAGGAGAACCATGATTGCTAGGGCTCATATCCGAATCTCGCTACTAACTGGAGCCGTGATGCTGGCCATTAGTGCTAAACGCACAATTAAAGGAAAAAGAAATGACTGAAACATTTGGTGCAAAATCGACCGCCGACGAGGTGCTTGCGGGCGTTGATCTCAAGGGAAAGCGATTCCTCGTTACGGGTGCATCGTCGGGCATTGGGCTTGAAACCGCCCGCTCACTGGTCGCTCACGGGGCTAGTGTCGTCGGCGCGGTCAGAAACCTCGCTAAAGCTGAGCCAGCCACTGCATCAGTTCGTGATGCCGCGTCGCAAGAAGGTGGCAGCCTGGAGTTGATCGAGCTCGATCTGGCATCCTTGCAAAGCGTTCGTGACTGCGTGGATAAACTGTTGGCTAATGGACAGCCGTTCGATTCCATCATCGCTAACGCTGGCGTTATGGCAACTCCGTTTGGTCGAACGATCGACGGCTTTGAAGTCCAGTTCGGGACGAACCATCTTGGCCATTTCGCCCTGATCAATCAGATCGAGCCGCTGCTCGCCGATAATGGACGGCTGGTAGTCCTGTCGTCGCTCGCGCATCGCGGTGCCGATATCGACTTGGACCATCCGAATTTCGAGCAGCAGGCGTACGACCCATGGGTCGCTTATGGCCGGTCGAAACCGCCAATTCACTGTTCGCTGTGGAGTTTGACAGACGGCATCGAGATCGCGGCATTCGGGCTGCTTCGGTGATGCCCGGAAACAGTCTCACGGATCTACCCCGCCATTTGTCGCCGGAGGACTTGCAGGGACTTTTGCAGACTGTTGACGCAGCGCGCACCGAAGCGGGTCTGCTGCCGAAAGAGTTGAAAGAACTTCCGCAGGCAGCCGCGACATCGGTCTGGGCCGCAGTCGTGGCTAACAAAGACGAGATCGGTGGACACTATCTCGAAGATTGCGCGATCGCGCCGATCAATGACACACCCAACCCATTTGCTGACGGTGTCAGATCGTATGCGCTCGACGCTAACAAAGCTAAGCAGCTCTGGGCGAAAAGCGAGGAATTGATCAGCGCTGCGTCTTGAAGGTTATCGCGCCCATCTAAACGCAATAATCCATTCCACTTTCGTACTTGGATGAACACTCACAAGAATGCCTGATTAGCGTATAAGCGTTAATCACCATGCCTTACGTTTCCCGTAAACTCAACCAGGAAAACACTATGTCACAAAAACTCTCAGGAAAAGTTGCGCTTGTCACTGGCGGCTCCAGCGGCATCGGTCTTGCTACTGCCAAGCGATTTGTCGCTGAAGGTGCCTATGTCTTTATCACGGGTCGTCGTCAGACTGAACTTGATGCTGCTGTAAACGAGATCGGTAAAAACGTTACTGGCATTCAGAGCGATGTTTCAAATCTGGCAGACCTTGATCGGCTTTACGCGACGATCGAGCAAGAGCAAGGCCACTTAGATGTGATCTTTGCAAATGCTGGTGGTGGCGAGCTCATCCCGCTTGGATCGATCACCGAAGAACACTTTGACAAAACCTTCAACACCAATGTCAAGGGTCTACTGTTCACTGTGCAGAAGGCACTGCCGCTGATGCCAGAGGGCGCTTCCATCATCCTGAATGCCTCAACTAATTCCATCAAGGGTATCCCAGCCTTCAGCGTGTATGGTGCCACCAAAGCTGCCGTGCGATCGTTTGCCCGCACCTGGACACTCGACCTCAAAGACCGCCAGATTCGAGTGAATGCGGTCAGCCCTGGTTTCATTCCGACTCCCGCTTACGATCTTCTCTGGGGACTCAGTGAAGAGCAGTTGAAAGAATTTGTGGCGAGCCAAGCTAACAATATTCCATTGGGACGAGCTGGCACACCCGACGAGATCGCCAAAGCTGTTGTCTTTCTCGCTTCAGATGACAGCAGCTTTGTAAACGGCATTGAGCTATTCGTCGATGGTGGCATGGCACAAATCTAAGAAGATGCTGTGTTCACACCAGCTAACAATGCAGCAGACGGTTTAAAGCCGCTAGCGCTGCGTTCGAGTTTCTTTGTCGCCGCTGATTTGAGCCGTTGGGCGTTTTGGGTGATGTGAGGTGTGGAACGGATGACGGATAAACTTGAGCACAACAAACAGACGGCCACGGCGTTTTATGACCTGATGTTCAATCAGTGTCAGCCCGCAGAAGCCATCGAGAAATATGTCGGCGATGTGTACATGCAGCACAACCCGGCGGTGGCCGACGGGAAGCAGGCTTTCATCGAATATTTCGAGAGGATGGCGAAAGAATATCCGGGCAAGTGCGTCCAGTTTAAGCGCGTCTTCGCTGAAGGCAATTATGTAGTCTTGCATTGCTACCAGCAATGGCCGGGCGACAACGACTGGGCAGGCATCGACATCTTCCGCCTGGATGATAGAGGCAAGATAGTCGAGCATTGGGACGTGCTTCAGACCATCCCGGAAGCGTCGGCTAACGATAACACGATGTTCTGAACACTTGAGTGCTGGTAGTGTGAAGGCCGGTTTGTACAACGGCACTGTTTATTCTCAATCAAGGAGAGTTGGCACAGATGGAATCTATGAAAGCAGCCGTATTAACTGCGTTTGGTGATGCTGAGAAGTTTGAGATTCAAACTGTTCCTATAATCACCCCTGCACAACTTCCTCAGATTTGTGCAAGTGTCATCAATGACACCACCCAGCGTAGGCAAGCAGAAGAGGCATTACAACGCAGTGAAGCCAGGTTCCGAGCTATCTTTGAAAACTCGCAGGTCGGCATCTTCCGCACCCGCCTCTCGGATGGATTAATTCTCAATGCCAATCAACGCCTTGCCAATCTGTTGGGCTTTGACTCACCAGAGGACGCTGCTCCCGCATCCTTCAGCACGTAATAGGGAGCAGCAAACTCTTCCAGCCAGAAACCAGTTTTCTTTCCGGTATCGCCAAGTTGGTCATGAGACGTGAGAACAATGAGAATCTTCATAGCAAACCTCTTTTTTAAGAACTCAAACACGGCCTAATGTGTAACCCTGACTTAACGGGGTGAATCACAGAATTTTTTCACAAGTTATAGATGCGGCAGGACACTGATTAATTTTCCTGTTGTAGGAAGTCCAGTAACACGGAATTAACCTGGCCTAGAAACGCGAACTAGAGAGGCAGTCTAGCTTTTTACCTTTTCTTGTGCCCGCTGCAAGCCTTGATTAGTAGAAGGAGGCTACTTTGGCACTCTACACGGATGCAGGACGCTCAGATACAACCCGCTTTCAGCTCAAAGCGTCGCCTGAAAGCTGCATTCTACTATTTCGCTTCTGCTGACCATACAGTGATTAGCCGTTGCAAGGAAGAGGAGCCGCAGTGATTAAGCAGGTGCCACCGTTATGCCTTAGCCGCTACTTCCGTGGCTCAACTTGAACTAAAGCAGGCAAGACTATAGCTTGTAACCTCAGCCAGAGCAGTCTTTTAGGCGCTATGGTGTGGCATTGTTACGCATAGTGCCAGAGCCAAATTGGTGGTCCAACTTTATAGTGAACTTGTTTAGCCTCATGCGCCCTGCCCTGACACTCCGACAAACATTCCTCTATAGCGCGACCTCGGCTGGCATCAACTTAATCAATACAACCGTTTCCACCTGGCTGCTGTACTGCTATGCGCCGCCGCTTAACACAGGTCGCCCGCAAGCTCTATCGATCGTTGTGGTCGGCACCTTGCTGGCGCTGGGGCGTGTGTGGAATGCGATGATTGACCCCTTCATTGGACATTGGAGCGATGTGAGCCGCAGTCGTTGGGGCAGACGATCGCCCTTCTTAGTAGCGGGCAGCCTCCTCAACCTGATCACCCTCCTGTGCCTCTGGACACCCCCAACGTCACAGCCGAGTCTACTGAATGCTCTCTATTTTTTGGTGCTGACGAGCGCCTTTTACACAGGACTCAGCCTTGTTGGCGTACCGTATGATGGCAGTCTGCCAGAGGTCGCGACAACGGCGGCAGCACAAGTCAATCTCAGTATGTGGAAAAACATTTTTGGCCTTGCTGGGGTGCTGGGCAGTGCGGTGCTAGGCAGTGTGGTCTATGGCCGTTGGGGACCGGTAGCTATGGGTGGCGTGATGGGAGTGATCGCGCTGGCAACGGTGGGTTTGACTGTACGGGTCTTGCCAGCAAGCATACCGCCAACGGCTGCGCCGATGGGCTTTCGGCAAAGTCTGCGCTGCACGTTGCGTAATCGCCCGTTTCTTAGCCTCTGTTGCTCCACTATCCTGGTGGAAACCGCTTATGCGATGCTGCTAGCCAATTTGCCCTACTTTGTCACCCTGGTGCTGCATGAATCCGAAGCAGCGGTAGGACGGTTTCAGGGCATTGTGGTCCTCGCCATGCTCGTTGCTGCCCCTGGGTGGAACTGGCTGAGCCGACACTACCTGAATCGCCAACTGCTACAGGTGTCCTTACTCGGCTTGGCGCTATCGAGTAGTCTGCTGGCGGTGGTGGGCTGGCTCCCTCACGGGTCGATTGGGCTGCAAGCGATCGTCTGCTTTGGTTTGCTGGGGCCGTTCCTGGGCGGCTATTTTGTGTTGGTCTACGCGCTGATGGCAGTGGTAGTGGAGCAGGATGCCTGGATGACCGGACAGCGACGCGAAGCCTTTCACTACAGTCTCTTTACCTTTGCTGCGGGTCTTGGTCTGTCGTTGTCAACGCTGCTGGTGTCGCCTCTTTTTTCTCACTATGGCTATACGTCAGAGCAGCCTACTGGGATTCGGTTGGTGTTTGTGGCCGCTACGGTGCTGGTGCTCTTGGGAGCCTGGGTGTTTCGGGGCTATCGCCTCTCTGATGCGTTGACAGAGCCTCCACGCCAAAAGAGGTGGCATGAGTAGTCGATGGGATTTGTTCCACTGCTTGGAGCCTGACTCTGCTTTACCTCTTGGGTTGTAGAACTTGCCATCCAGCAGGCAATGCCTGCTGGATGGCAGTTCGTTAGGGACTGAGCCGCGAGATGCATCATAGGTAATTACCGTGGACAAGAACCCCGCTTATCTGGTTGCCATTGAAACGTTGAAGTCTGAAGAAACAATCACCAAGGACACCGAATTGCGGCAAAGCAAGTATCTGAACAACGTGATTGAGCAGGATCATCGATCAAGCACACTGTGAAACCAATGATGGGGTTCAAATCGTTCAATACTGCGAGGCGAACCTTGAGCGGGATTGAAGCAACGAATATGATCCGCAGAGGTCAGATTAAAGGGGTGGAACGAGGAGATAGATGTCACTGCTCAGGCAGCATTTGTGTGTCAAATTTTTGGAGTGGTGGCATAGTCTAATTCTCTGCAACAGCAACACTTGTCCACAAGGATTACTTGCGACACAACCACTTCGTGTTTATGCAATTTTTTCAACGCTCAACCTTTCCCTTGCTTCCTACGACGAACAGTTGCCTTTGGCATGCAAATCTGTTCTTTGGCGACCTTGCAACAAGCGTTTAACATCTCCTGAGCTGCATCTTCATCAGGCAACGCACGGGCAAGCATAATTCCGCCAGTCATGAGGGCTAAGGTAGCTAACACAGAATCTCGGTCGGAATCAGCACCAGTAGCTATGAGGAGGCGCTCCATCTCGTCGATCACCTGTGGTAGCACTTCACCAAATGCCGCTTGTGCGTCAGGACCAGATCTCCCTGCGTCTATTGATAGGCAGGGGAGGAGACACCCATTTTCCGGGTCAGAGCGGTGCTCCGCGCTGAAGTACGTGTCCAGATACGTAAATAAAGCGTCCTGTCCATCCATCTCACTCAGAGACTTCCTGAGCTCCTCTAAGCCAGCCCGAAGCACTGCAGCAAATAGTTTAGTTTTTGATCCAAACTGGCTGTAAATCACGCCCGATGTCATCCCAGCCTCGGACGCTACCCCATCAACCCCAACACCATTAAACCCATCTCGACGGAAGCGGCGGCTAGCCACCGCCACAATAGTTGCCTTGGTTTTCTCACTGTGGTCTGGTTTGAACCGCATAGGTCTTGACTCTCCGGAGTATCACTCATAGAATAACGATCGTTACGATAACGAGCGTTATAAACCATTGTGGTTGCTCCTCGATCATGACTTAAGTCAGGAGCTCAGAGCCATTTGCAAGGATTCAAGCGGTGATCGACCGTAGCTTGGCTAGCCGTAGTCATCAAGGCTGCGGTCAGGGAACGGGAATGGCAGGCACAACTTAGAAGGAGAGCAGAAGATGACTGAGAGCAGTAACGTGGGTAAGCGGCTTTCTGGGAAGGTCGCGCTAGTGACAGGGGCGAGCCGAGGGATTGGGCGGGCGACCGCTGCGGCTCTGGCTGCCGAGGGAGCTCTCGTAGCTGCTCACTATGGGCAGAGCGAGGCTGCGGTGGCTGACTTGGTACAGAGTGTTAAGTCTGAAGGTGGGCAAGCGTTCGCTGTTGGGTCTGATCTTGAATCACCAGGTGGAGTGCAGCGGCTGTTCGATGCACTCGATGCTCAGCTGCTTGCCCTGACCGGGAGCAACCAGTTCGATATTCTGGTGAACAATGCTGGCATCGCAGCCTCTACTCTCCTTGGTAAGACCGATGAGGCAACGTTCGATCGGTTGTTCACGGTCAATGTCAAGAGCCTATTCTTCGTTACTCAAGAGGCGGTCAGCCGACTTCGCGATGGCGGTCGAATAGTCAACGTTTCATCTGCTGGGTCCCGGTTCTATTTCCCCGGATATCCAGTCTATGCAGCCACTAAGGGTGCAGTAGACACCCTAACCATTTATCTGGCGGGGGAGCTTGGTTTACAAGGAGTCACAGTCAACAGCGTTGCTCCAGGTTTGATTGCCACAGACATGACCTCAGAGCTCCTCGGCTCCTCAGAGGCAGAGGCAGCAGCACTAGGTATGCAAGCTATCCCTCGGCTCGGACAGCCCGAGGACGTTGCCCGAGTAATCGCGTTCCTGGCTTCAACGGATGGTGCGTGGGTCACCGGGCAGGTCGTTCAGGTGGGTGGCGGGACTCGACTATAGCCCGACTTGGAATGCACCTACAGATGACGAACTCAAGCATGAAGGAGATTTATGAAGGTATTTGTCACAGGAGCAACTGGTTATATCGGTTCTGCTATGGTCGAAAAGCTGATCGCCGCTGGACACAGCGTCACTGGGCTTGCCCGCTCACAGTTCAGCGCAGAGAAACTGAAGGCACTTGGGGTTGAGCCCCAAATGGGGGATCTAAAGGACCCTGAGTCACTGTCGTCAGCAGCCAAGGCGGCAGACAGCATCATCCAGTTGGCACTCGATATGAGCGACTTCAGTGCACTTGGTGAAGCGGTGTCCATTGAGCAAGCAGCAATTTCCCATCTGATTGAGGCGATCGCTGATACTGGCAAGACCCTGATCTACACGAGTGGGACGGGTGTTCTGGACGACACAGGTGATGTAGTGTTTGACGAGCTAATGCTGGTGACACCCATCCCAACACCGTATGCTATCCGAATCAAGACCGAAGAGATGGTTCTCCAAGCATCTAACCGTGGACTGCGAACCGTCGTGCTGCGCCCGCCCATCGTTTACGGTCGCAGTGGGGGGATGATCCTGCCAACACTAGTTCAGGCTGCAAGAAGGGCTGGTGTGTCACGGTTCATTCGTGGCACTGGGGATTGTAAGCGATCCTTCGTTCACGTTGATGACCTCGCCGACCTCTACCGCTTAGCCTTGGAGAAGGCGGCAGGTGGAGAGCTTTTCTACACTGCGGCGGAGTCTAGCATCCGCTGGTGCGACTTGGCTGCGGCGATCGCTGATGCGGTTGGGCTTGGCGGGCATACTGAGGAGGTGACGGTCGAGCAGATGGTTGATGCGATCGGACCTATGGCCAAGTACCTGGCGAGCAACAATCAGACATCTGGGGCGAAGGCGAGAGAGGTGCTGGGTTGGCAGCCTACACACACGGCGCTCCTAGACGAGTTGAGGATTGGAGGGTGGAGATCAGAGTGATTGCCCACCTGCTAGTGGAGTGGAACCAAAAAACTGGACAGGTGAATAAGCTCTAATCTGCTAACCCATTCTAGGCGTAGAAAAGGAGCCAAAACAAAGGCAAGCAGGGCACAAAAGCCCAACTTATGTTGCAGTCTCAATCAATTCAAGACCGTATGGCTTTGCCTTATTTTTGCATTGAGGTAATTCCTGCTTATTTCAGTCAATCAAAAATTGCTGGACTAGGGTAGCCATCACCTCTTCGATTGGCCTGCTCTTCTGTTGAGGCCGACGACGATCATAGGTCTTAAGCAGCATCTTTTCACTATGCGCCATCGCGTAAGCAAGCGATCTAATTCTGTCCTCTGAATAGCCCTGATCAAGAAACCAAGTGGCGAAAATATCACGTAGTAGGTGGGGCGTCACTAGCTGCCCTGTGAGCCTATGAGCGCTGCTTCTGACCAGCCTCATAAAAGTTGATACATCGAAGGGTTTGCCTGAACGAGGCGCAGAGAAGACATGGTTATGATCGGTGTTAAACGTCATTCGGAGGCTATGCCAGCTTCCCTGTCTCTTTGGGGTTTCAGCAAGTTCAGCCCCGCTAATCCAGTCACCGGCCTTATCTCGGTAGTAGCCATACAGAAACGCTTCTAGATACTCATAGAAGCGTTTTCCATCAGAGAAGGCAAGATTGGAGATACGAAGCGATTGATGGCCATAGGTCTTGCCAGTCTTGTAGGATTCCGGCAGCATATCCATGTACCATATACCGCTCTCATACAAATGCTTATCCTTATCCTCGATCTGGTCTTCAGGCAAAGGCTTAACGAGCCTATACAGGTAGCCGTGATACTTGTCTCTGCTTCTATCAGGCGGAAGGGGATGAATAAGCTGGTTAGGCAAAATCCCCATTGGCCGTTGTACTGGGCAGCTCATGCTGATCTTGAGATCTCGAAACTCTTGTTGCCTTCTGGGTGGACGAAAGGTTAAGCAACCCCAGACTAGAAAACGTTGGAAGCTTTGAGCAATCGCAATATCTGGTCGAGGATTGCATTGCTTGTACGCCTTGTAAGCACATTCCTCCCGCAAGGGTGCAACAATTTTTCTCCAGATGTCTGGCAATTCTAGCCACTTCACTTCTTGGGATGCAACAAGCCTTTGTTTGGCGGTCTGTTTATCAAGGGCATTCAAGTGCCGCCTTACGAGGCCCATGATAGGGATATCCCCATAAGTTAGATCTCTAGTCTCGCCATAATAATGAAATCGAACGAGTGAGTGCACTCCAAGGAGCATAACCGCCATTGAGCCAGCACTCTGGAATTGCCGCTCAACCTCAAGAAATTCTAGAAAATCACAGATCCATAGATCTACCTGCTCAGCTACTCGCTCCAACTCGATGATGGCCTTGTCTTTTTCGCTGGCGTACTTCAACTTCAGCTTCGGAACCAATAGCTCCAAATTTAGATCTGAAATCGGCACTTCTCTGTAGTAATGGAACCACCCTAAGATGCGAAGAATGGCTATTAGGCGTTGGTTGGCGACATCAGGCTTGAGGGTTGCGTCCTGACGACCAGGCCAGTAGGCTTTAGTCAGAAAACCATAAAAACGGTCCACAGTCTCTTGCAGGCTCTGGGGCAAGCACTCCCGCTTTAGACTATAAGTGTTCATGCCCTTTCGGTGCGTCAGCCGCCTAAGGCTGATATCCCCATGTCCATGCACAAATCTTGGGCAGTGATTAATCTTTGCTGCCTGCTTGGCATTTGGATACCAGAGCTGAGCATTGGACCATGCCAAAAGACTTTGCAGCCTGCTACCGTAAGTGTGTCGGGTGCTTGAAGTTGCAGAGAGCGATTCGAAAACTCTATTTTGTGCCTCTGGTAGCTCTTTAAGCCGAGATAGCGGAACCCCCTGCATAAAACGCTCAGCTGCTAAGATCTCTTCTCGGGTTGGTTTTCTACCTTTAGCCGCAACCATTCCCAATCCTGGCAGGGCGTAGCGAGTAATAGCTGTCTTGGTCTGGTGGATAATCTCCTTTGACTTCTTCACTGAGTACTCGGCTTGAACATACTCCTGGTAGAGTAAAAATATATCTGTTAACGACTGTGGATTCATGCCAATAAGTAACTCCGTGCTTCTTTGTAGGCCCCCTTTAGCTACGGAATACTAGCTATCTCTATTCCCTGAGCTCTGTCGGTTTCAGGGGGACAACACACCTTATTTATAAGCTTATAATACCATAAGTTAGACTCGGGGTACGAGCCTGTACTCTGAAACAGAGCTTTAAGTAATTGCTGCAACCCCTGCCCTGAGAGGCTTTCAAGCCGATCTTGATGTTGAAATCTTATAAATAAAAACCAGGTACTTATAATGGCCATCTTAATATTGCCTAGCTACACCAGCGCCCATAGAAGCTCTCAGCTGATCAGCAACACAGCTATTGAAAAATCTGACGAAATCTTCCGATAACTGTGTTGATGGCTAGAATATAAAGTGTCGATCTATTGTTAAAATCCTCGATGGTTTCGACTTGTCCAGATGCGAAGCGAGAGGGACATGCCCCTCTTTTGCCAGGGGCTATTATTCGGCATGGCAAGGACCGGCATGGTCAGCAGCGCTATCTGTGCAAACTGTGCCGTAAAACCTTTACTCCCTATCCCGAGCCGTTTGAGCCCACCAGAGGGCACAAAAAGTATCAGAGAGGGCTCAAAAGCGTCCGGGGACGCCCGGAACTCTATGATGAGCTGAAGCAAAAAGTGACGCTCAGTCTAACCAGAACTGCTACTCAGGGACTAGACGAGCTAGCAGCGAAATATGGAATATCGAGATCTGAGTTTGTCGAGCGGATTGGTCGAGTTCTTATTGTTGACCTTCAAGCCCAGTAGAACAAGGGAGGGGGAACTAGATAAGGACAGTACAAAGCTTCGAGGAGATTCTTCTAGCCTGGCCCAGTTACCAGAGTAAATAAAGCTCGCCCATCACCAGGGTGCTAATGGCTGGAGATTCTCAACATCTGCACCCGCACCTGCGCAGTGCCTCACTTCGCCCCTCTGCTGGCTGCAAGCGTTTGTAGTAGATCACTATCAACTTTGAAGTCACGGTATCATCCACCTTCCAGAGACTGATGAGCTGACTCTCTGAACCGGCAATTACCAATACTGTGCGCAAGCCGTACACATGGCAATAGAACCACTGCTAAAAGTCTTCGAAGCTAGGTTCAGGTAGCTAATCCAAACAAGTTCCGTCTGCCTAACCAGAGCAACACTGGTCTTGAAGACCCAGAGCCAGTCTAAATAGACTGCATGTTCTGTGACCAAGCATCAACTTTGCACCAAAGGTAGGGCCAAAATCATCGTCCTAGGCCAACCTTGGGATTCAGCAGTAATAGTTGGTGAGGGTAGGGATTCAGCAGGTTATGGCGCCCCGACGAGTTACAGTGACCCAGCCAAAATACCCTACCGCTCAATGACTCGGAGACATTTAATTGTAGGTCTAACGCGTTGAGGTGTAACTAATGTCAGCCAGTTAAAGAGTGACTACAAATCCTCGCGCAATTCGCTAATCTGCGCTTGTTGGTTGCGCGTTATTTCTAGCAAATTTTGGGTGCCGACACGGACCTCCCTGAGGCCCTCAATTGTCTCAGAGAGCCTTGCGGCTAAAGTTCTGACAGCCTGGGTATTCGCCTCGACGTTGCGAGTGTTTGCTTCTATCGCATGTTGATGGGCGGTTGCTATCTCTACCAACTGAGCGACCGCAATGCTTAGCCGGTCAAGCCGTTGATCAATCGGCTCTCTCTGTCCGTTTGTCATTCACTCCTCCCGTTTTTCCCGCCAAGTTGTTCTAAAACAGCGTCTAAAATATTGGGTACTTCTGAACTGGCTGGAATCATTAGGCGCACCACGTTTGCGTATCGAAGGGTTACCTCATATTGAGGCGGCATCTTCTCGAAGGCATAGCCCGGTCCCCATTGGTTGTCAGTAGTAGCCTCTTTGACCCCCAGAACCCTGCTAAGGAGATTGATACACTTCGCCCGGTTCCTCTAGCCTGCTTGTTCTCAAGCGTCGCCTCAAACCACTTTTCGCAGAACTCTTCGGGCTTCACTTTCAAGCTCAATAATCTGTCAACGGCTTTCCTTGCCCTCCTACCATGCCGTGACGCCATCTTGACTGCAAGCATCCTCATAGTCCTGCTTACCTAGTATTACAAGGTATTGTAGTGCACTATGGAGGTGAGAAACACTCTCTTCCTTCAAGGATCTCAGTAGCGCTTGTGGAGAAAAAGCTGCTCATTCAGAACTCTGTACTCATCCTAAAAAGGCAGATTCCGAGTTGAATTAATACCCGATGAAAAGTAGGAGAGCCATCCCCCTTTCAATCCGGAAGACTTTAGGTAAGAGGTCATAGTTCGACATTGCAAAAACCGACAGTAAAGACGACGCTACTGGTGGCTACAGGGCCTCGCCGGGCTAACCGCAAGAGCGAACTCCATGCGCTACCCGCTCAGAAGTGAAATTGGCTCAGGCAAAATTAGAAAATTGCCCTTTGTCTAAACAGGATTAGTTAACCCTGCGTTAGACAGCTCTGCTCTCTACTCCATCTATTGCCAGAAACTAAGGGGTAAAGCTGCCATCTTTTGACCAATGCGACCATAGACTGCGGTAAATTTTTGAGGCCCAATTGTCTCTAGACAAGCACAGATCAGAGCCAGGAAACAAGCTCCAGGGTTAAGCCTGCTGGTTCCTAATAAGTGTTACCAGTGTTTGAGCAACAATGCTTGCGCTTTTAAACCTGGGCAGGCTTAACGCACAGGCTGCAGCATTAGAGGAAGATATCCAATAAGAAGCGGTAGGGGATCTCTTTGAGGACGACCTATTAAGCCAATAAATTCAGATGGCGGCCTGCCTACGCTTGCAGGGTTAGCACAAGCTTTTCTCAAGCTAATCCTGCTGTTAACTGCTGCTTCTTTTGAGCCCAACACCTAGGGAAGGCATTCAACAAGGCTGTTTTGCGCCTGCATTTTCACATTTAAAACGGATTCGAGCGGGAAACGTATCGTGAGCCTCTCGTCCAAGGACCCGTCTGGCTCCCTCGCTTTCGCAACCCGTGCAGCTCACTCAGGAGTTGATCCAGTTGATCGCACATCGCCTGCAACTTCGAGGCTTGAAGACCCCGCTCGTTCTCAGCCTCTACCTGCGGCTTTTGCTTTAAAGGTAGGTAGATAACTCGTTTGACTGTGCTCTGTCCACAGGTGACGTAGTTGTGATAGGTCCGACCATTCGGTTTGGGGTAAGCAGCAATTGAACCCTCCCGGATCCCCTGCGAGGCCAACTCATTCACCGCCTGTTGCAGTACTCCTAAAGCTGCAGTGAGACGAGCTATGGCGCACTCAGCTGGAGGCAGAGAGTCATGCCAAACTTGAGGACATTGACATGAAAGCAGAGCTGTTGCTTGAGGTGGCCTCGGAGGTTCTGCGTCACCGAGTGATTCATGCAGAAGTTCTGTGTTTTGGCATGAATCACTCATTAGGGGTTCAGGCTCTGGCCCAACGGCTCTCGTTCCCGTCTGTTCATGCAAAATGCTGTTGCTTTGACATGAATGTGCAGATGCCTGGGGAGCAGCTTCTTCAGGCTGAGCCGGAATTTCTGCAGGACTACTAGTTATTGCTCGGCGCCGTCGTTTGCTCATCTCCCGCCCACTACCTCCAGAGAGACGCTCTTAGCCCGGCCCCGGCTGGCTTATCCTGGACACTCAAAGCCAGAAACTCCCCACCCGCTCCTGACGATCAGGACTCAACTGCTTTATCGCTTGCTCCAAGGTCTCGCTGCTGTAGCTGGAGGCCGACTCCTAGAGCTGGGCGGGAGTTTCACACTGCTGCAGGGCAACACACAAGGCAGCCAGGGCAGGATTGGGGCGGCACAGCAGCTAAGGCAGGTGTCTGGGCTAAAGCTTCAGGGGGCACTCTCAGCGAGTCCCAGGCTCAAAACACCTCTTGGCTGCGACCCACCCGGACTTGATAACTAGCCGTCCCTGGGTAGAAAGAGGCAGAGTATTTTGCCTCGCTCTCCCGGTCGCTGGTGCAGCCCCACCACTTCTTGTGATTCAAAGGCGCTTGCCAAGGGCGCCTCTATACCGTTTTCACTT
Source organism: Leptolyngbya sp. FACHB-261 (assembly GCF_014696065.1). Taxonomy (NCBI): domain Bacteria; kingdom Bacillati; phylum Cyanobacteriota; class Cyanophyceae; order Leptolyngbyales; family Leptolyngbyaceae; genus Leptolyngbya; species Leptolyngbya sp. FACHB-261. The sequence continues at coordinate 35,487 of NZ_JACJPL010000007.1, forward strand.
AGCTGCTGGAGCCGGGTCTTCTGCTCCGCGGCGTTAGCAGCTCGAAAGCCTGTTTCAGGTGGGTGGGGCGTGGGGGCCTTCTGAATCACTCCTGCACAACTTCCTCTACAAAATTTTGGGGGATTAAGGCCAGCTACAGCTATGTGGGTATAGCTTTGAGCGTTGGTGGCCTTGTTAATCCTTCCCGTACCTAATGCTGTCACGCTTGCAGTTGCAAGGGCTTCTCGGCTCACCCAAATTCTTCATTCTCTGTTCAACACAATAATCGCCTCAACTCTTTAGATATTGTTCGCCCATTAATAATTTACTGACCCAGTCTATTAAGAGTTGAACTCATGCACTCAGTACGTGGGATTTCTGTGATCAACAACGACACTATAGAGAGCTTCGAATACAACTCTGAGCATCAGGTGAGTTCAGGAAGCTGCACCTCAGCCGAGAAAAGCACGGTCTCGCAGACAAGTAAGAATTTGAAAGAAGCCAAACATTAGGGTTGCCTATACTTCAAGCGGATAGGGCAAGCAGACTTTAGTGTAACCGCTGGAAACCCTTTCAAAAATCCACCAAGAAGCTTAATTTTCTGGTTCTTTCGGACTTA
>NZ_JACJPL010000008.1 GCF_014696065.1 Leptolyngbya sp. FACHB-261
GTGGTTTGTGCTGAAGAATTGGATGCGACAGCGATTGGATGAGTTTGAGAACTTTCGAGATTGTGTGGATGCTGCGTTCAAGCAATGTCCTAACGTATGCGCGTAGAGCTATACCATTTGTAAGAGGAAAGGAGTATGGCAACTACTGCAAAGCATGACTGTGACCGTCTCATCACTGTTGAACAGGTTCATAAGTATTTCCCTTTACCGGACGGCAAAGGCAAATTCACCGTTTTAAGTGACGTTAGTTTAGCTGTAAACGCAGGCGAAGTTGTTGCTTTATTGGGGCGCACTGGTAGTGGTAAAAGTACGCTATTGCAGGTTATGGCTGGCTTGATCTATCCCAGCGAGGGGCGAGTTTTCAGCAATGACAAGCCGCTGTACGGGGCCAACGATGATAGAACGGCTGCAACTGGCCGTCGATGACCTGCTCCCTATTCTCGACGCAGCTGTACTCTTAGATTTTGCCGAAGTTTCTCAGGGTGATGTCAGACTGACAGAGATTGGACAAGATTTTGCTACAACAATGATTCTTCGGAGTAAAGATCTATTCCGACAACAGGGACTAAAACAAGTTCCTGTTTTACGCAGCATCGTCCAAACCCTCCGAGAGAAGCGTAGTGGTTCCATGCGCTCAGACTTCTTCATAGACTTGTGAACTGAACATTTCCCTCACACAGAAGCAGAGCGTCAGTTTGCTACAGCAGTAGATTGGGGACGCTATGCAGAGTTATTTGAATATGACGCCAATGAAGAGCGACTTTATCTGCCAGAATCAAACTCGGATTTAGAAAGTTCTGCATCATCTAGAACTCCTACAAACGGCTAACCAGTTAATTAATGGAGTGGCCCACTGAGGGTTTATTAGTAGGGAAAGGCTATTCGTAAGGCTATTGGGGGTGGCTCATCTCAGGCTTTATGCCGCTGAGTTATTGACGAAACGGTACTTCTAGCCCCTTTTTAGGGGTTCTGTCCTTCAGTCCGCCTGCCTCAACCCAGCATTTGTCATAAAGTAAAGTCGGAGCGGACGCAACTATTTGCAGGCCGGACTCAGATGGCCTTGTTTGATCTCTGTGCTGTCGAGCCTCTTGCACAGGTGATCTTCGGGAGATTGTTAAAATCTGTAAAGTTTGTGGTACTTTCGTAACGGAAGGTTGCAACCTTGGCGCTCAGGCGCTCTCGGCTGCATGCTTTTGCCGGTTGTAAATCTCGAACAGTTTGGTCTGCGCTATGGCAATTACGATTGACTCAGCTCGTGGTATTTTTCCACAAACCCTATCTGCTGATGCAGTACCAGCCACAATCGCAAGATTTAAGCAACTTAGCGCCGAAGACCAACTGGCATGGACTTGGTTTGCTTATATCGAGATGGGTAAGACCATCACGGTCGCCGCTCCAGGCGCTGCCAGTATGCAGTTTGCAGAAGGGGTCTTAAATCAAATTCGGCAAATGACTCCCTCTGAGCAAACCCAGGCTATGTGCGACCTGGCAAATAACGCTGATACGCCGCTTTGCCGTACCTATGCGACTTGGTCTGCAAATATCAAGCTAGGGTTCTGGTATCAACTTGGGCAGTGGATGGACAAGGGCCTTGTTGCTCCGATTCCAGCAGGCTATCAGCTTTCTGCTAACGCCTCGGCAGTACTGCAAGCGGTTAGAGAACTGGACCAGGGACAACAAATTACCGTCCTACGCAGTTCTGTGGTTGATATGGGGTTTGATCCAGGCAAGTTGGGCGACTATACCAAAGTCACCGAACCCGTTGTCGCTCCCAAGGACCTAGCCCAACGAACTCAGGTCGCCATCGAAGGGGTTACTGAGCCAACGGTGTTGAGCTACATGAACAACATGAATGCCAACGACTTTGGGGCTCTGATTGACCTATTTGCGCCTGATGCTGCCCTACAACCTCCTTTCCAAAGACCAATCGTCGGTAGAGATGCGATTCTTCAATTCTTCAATGAAGAATGCCAAAACCTCAATTTGATTCCGGAGCGAGGCGTTTCTGAACCCACAGAAGACGGCTACACCCAGGTGAAAGTCACGGGCAAAGTTCAAACTCCGTGGTTTGGTGCTGCTGTGGGCATGAATATGGCTTGGCGCTTCCTGCTCAATCCTCAAGGCAAGATTTTCTTTGTCGCAATTGATTTGTTGGCCTCTCCGAAAGAACTGTTGAATTTGATTCGATAGAAAAGCGCTCGGTGTAGGTCCGTCCAAATGATGGTGCGAGCGCTCTCTAGCCAAGAGCGCTCCGCTGTTTTGACGTCAGTGGTGTAGATCGATAAGATAGGCAGCCGCGTAGAGTTTAAGTTGATGATGCAAGTCAGTGAAGTTGAGTGGTCTAAGACTGAGAAGGAGGTAGCTCAAGCCGCCTTTGCAAAAGCCTATGAGCGGGAAATTGACGCTGTAGCCAAAGAAGTTCGCGAAAGAGCCAGTGCAATTAGCCACTCTAATGATATGTGGCAATTACACGATTTCTTAAGTGCAAGAAGACACGAAATAGATGGCAAGTACGACTACAAATATTCCGCTCTTATCTTCGTCTTTGCCAGATTGGTTAAAGAGGGCTGGCTGCATCTTGATGAGCTAGAGGGACTGGGAACAGACAAGCTAACCAAGGTAGCAGCTCTTACCCGCATGTGAGAGGTGGCCAGCCTGAGACTGACTCGACATAGACCTGACATAAATAGTAGGTAGATATCTAACGCCAGCAGAGGCAGAGCCGCTACTCACTCTACTAGTTCTGAAGCTGATTTTAGGAACTGTAAAAGTTTTTTGCTTCATCCTGAGTTTTACGGCTCGCTGCTTTCGTTAGAATCTGCAGAATCCGCTTCGAACAACATTTCTATAGTACTTGGCCGAAAACCGCAAGATTCATACAACCGTCGAGCGGGTTCATTGACAACAGAAACATCTAGTCGGATTTGTTTAATACCCATTTGACCCAAACGTTTAATCGCTAGCAAAAGCAGTTCACGCCCAATTCCCTGATTCCGGTATTCGGGCTCAACCCATAGCTCGTGAATCAAGCCGAACTCTTGCAGACGATAAATTGGGATTTCACGCTCAATTGCCGCTACTAGAAATGCGACTAATGCGACCGGCTGCCCCGGCTCAGATACCTCATTCTCCGCCACCAAAAATACACTTCGCTCATCCGCCACCCGCTTGCCCAGCCATCGCTCATAGCGTTGTTCAGGGTGTGGAGGAAAACTGTATCTAACAGGGTCCCAAACCTCGTGCAAAGCGCAGGTTTTAGCCACCATTGCCTGAACCGAAGGAATATCAGCCAAAGTCGCAGAACGGATCAACATAGAGGAGGAGGGGCGGTGGAACTGAACGGAGCGGACCTGCTAGAAGGTTGAGTTCTAGCATCCCTTGGGTCGCTGCCATTGACAGCGACAAGACGACGGGGCAGAGATTCTCAAGCTAAAGAACTCACCTAGGGATAGGTACCTACTTCGCTCAGTTAATCGAAGCGGTAGAACTTTAGCATGTCTCCATACACTTGGTTGGGTCTATACAAAAGACGGACTGAAACATCTACCAAGCCAAATTTCAAGCCAAATTTGCACCTCCCAAGCTTGTAGGTCGGCTGGCGCTAGCTTGCCGTGGTGAGCGTGGCTACAGCATTACGGCATAATAATACGCGGAGTTTGCCTGCAAAATCGGGGGCTCGATGGTATCTCTTTCAACCATGAAACGGCGACAGTTTGTCCAGCGCTCCAGCTATTTCTTGTTGGGGCTGGGGCTATCTGCTTGTAGCTTTGCAGATGGCTCTTCAAAGGGAGCAAAATCAAGCACTGCCGAACGTGAACCAAGTTCAGCTACCGCCAGCGGTACGCTCAACATTTATACCTATACCAGTTACGTCAATCCCAAGATTCAAGAGAAATTCACTCAGAATACAGGTATCCAAGTTATAGCCGATACTTACGACTCCAATGAAACCATGCTGGCCAAAATCCAGGCCAGAGGCGGGGCAGGCTACAGCATCCTGAGCCCAAGCGATTACATGGTGACCCAGATGGTCGAGTTGGGGTTGTTGGAGCCTCTGGACAAAAGCTTGCTCCAAGGGTTGAATCAACTGGCTGAACCCTTTCAGAACCCAGCCTATGACCCCAACAATGCCCATAGCTTGCCCATGACCTGGGGAACAACAGGGATTGCTTACAATTCCAAACTTCTGCCGAAAGCTCCGACCGATTGGACATCACTCTGGGAACTCAAAGAGGAGATCAAAGGCCGCCTGACTCTAGCCGATGATGTTAGAGAAGTCATGGGCATGACCCTACACTCTTTGGGGTATTCGTACAACTCCACTGATAAATCGCAGATCGAAGAAGCCTATGAAAAACTGCGGGAACTCAAGCCTACTATTGCCAGTTTCAACAGCGATGGTTGGCGACCTCAAATGCTCTCAGGCGATGTGGTTGTCTCTATGGCTTATTCAGGCGATGGGCTGGCGATCGGGGATGAGAACCCTGACATTAAATATGTGATTCCGGCTGGTGGTACCTCGCTCTGGACTGATACTATTGCCATTCCTAAAGCGGCCCCCAACAAGGCAGCAGCTTATGCCTGGGTCAATGCACTTTTACAACCTGAGAATGCAGCTGAGATCAGCAGTGCCAACAACTTTTCTACGCCGAACAAAGCAGCTATCGCTTTGGTTCCCGAAAAGTTGAAGAATAATCCCAACTGGCAACCCTCCGAGCAAATTTTGGCTAAGTGCGAGCGGATTCAACCGGTTGATGAGCCAACGCAAGCTCTGCTTGATGACTATTGGACTCGTTTGAAGAGTATCTAACTGGCTTCGATGGCATCACTAGATGTTGCCATCGAAGACCCTGCTGTCGCTTTTGCAGAACTGCCGTTAAAACTTGCCCTTAAACCCATCCTTGCTGAGGTAGTTCCACAGTGAAAGTCGTTTGACCTGCTTGGCTCTCCACACCGATCTCTCCGCCCAAGCGCTCGACCAGTTTTTGAATGAGTGCTAACCCTAGTCCAGTGCCTTTTTGTCCCCAGGGATCAGCACCGGGAATGCGGTAGAACTTTTCGAAAATACGAGTCAATTCTGTCGCTGAAATTTCGGCCTGGTTGTGAATGACAAAAATGATTGCTTGTCGTTCTGGGATGTGCCCTACCTTCAAGGCAATTTCTCCTCCTGAAGCCGTGTACTTACAGGCATTATTTAGCAGTTCTGCTAGAACCCGCTCTAGAGCAGCAGCATTTGAAATCAAGGGAGGTAGGTCGGCAGAAAGTTCAACGTCAAGAGTTTGCTGTCGGTCTTTAACCCGCAGCAGAAACGGCTCAATAATCTTGGGCAGCCAGTCTTGTAGTTGCAACGTTTCTAGATGAACACAGTCCGCCCCGACCTCAAGCCGTTGCAAGTCTAGTAGATCGTTGATAAGCTCTGTTTCCCGAGCACACTCGTCGTGCAAAATCTTGAGATAGCGTTCACACCGCTCTTCGGATACAAACATCCTCAGCATGTGAATAGCCATTTTCATGTTGGACAAGGGCGTTCGCAGTTCATGGGAAACCGTGCTTAAAAAGTCGTCTTTAAGATGATTGATTTCCTCCAAGGCAGCGACTTGCGCTTGAGAAGCTTGGTAGAGACGAGCCTGGCGAATTGCAATGGCACATTGATTGGCCACCTGCTGAATTAAGCGGATTTCTAACTCAGTGAAAACTGCGTTTAGCGGTTTAAATAACCATAGATCTCCTAAGATGCCTTGATCATCAAAAATGGGGCAAGCTAGTATAGCGGCATGGAGACGGCTAGAGCCAGCAACAATGCCGCAAAATTGCAGGCACTGCCCCTGCAAAAGCTGAGAATAAATCTCCATAAAGTCAACTATTTGCAGCACCTGCCCTTGAGCAGAGGGCAAGCCTGATAGGGCATATTCGTGGTAGACGGTTGAAGTGGCTAGGTCAAGGTCATATAAAGCCGTATTGCAGCAGCTAACCGCTAGTGCCAAAGCCAACTCTCGAACAGCTGTTTGTAAAATCTGCCCCTCATCAAGACCATCCCGGACTTTATCAGTGACTCGTTTTAGCGTCGCTTCGAATTCTAACGACTGTTGCAATTGAGCTGTGCGCTCTTGCACCTGTTGTTCAAGTTCAGTATTAAGCAACTGCACCCGTTGGTATAACTGCTGCAGCTTGGCCTCTGCCTGCTTGCGTTCAGTAATATCTTGACCAATGCCAATGCTCGTGCCATCTGACAGCAGCACATTCGCCCAAGAGGTATCTAAAATTCTTCCATCTCGCGTCCTGGTTCTAAAATCTTCCCACTTTCCCTCTGCACTACGAATGCAATCTAAAACGCTCTGACGATACTGGGAATTGGGATAAAGCTCGACCATTAGATCACGGCACTGTATCTCTTCTGCGGGCCATCCAAGTGTGGTTTCGCAAGCGGGATTAGTCATTTTGACCCGACCCCTCTCATCAAAGAGGGCCACCATTACAGGGATTTTCTCAAAGATGGTCTGTAGAAGCTCCTGCTGCCGTCTTTGTTCTTCCTCTGCTTGCTTGCGCTCAGTGATGTCAAAAACTGCGCCATCAATCCAACACACGCTACCATCCTGGTTGAAAATGCCCTGACCCTTCTCATAGACCCAACGCACGCTGCCGTTGGCACGAATGATCCGATACTCGAGCATCCAAGGTTGTCGCTCGTCCAATCCTTGCTGAACGACTTGCGCAATCATTGCTAAATCTTCAGGGTGATCAATACTGGCGAAGGAGCGTTCCCGATTACCGATAAAGTCGGCAGCAGGATAACCTGTCAGCTCTTCAATGCCATCACTGACGTACTCCATCGTCCAAGCCAAGTCATAGGCACAGCGAAAAATTACGCCAGGGATGTTATGAACTAGCGATCTAAAATGCTCCTCACGCTGTTGGAGAGAGAGCTGCACCCGCTGGCGCTCAGCAATTTCGGCCCTTAGCTGTTCATTCAGAAGTGCTAGTTCCTGCGTCCGTTCTCTCACTCGGCTTTCTAGTTCGTTATGAGTCTGTCGCAGCGACTCCTCAGCCTGCTTGTGCGCAGTTAACTCCGCTTGCAGCTCGGCCTTGCTCTGTTGTTCCTGCCTAACTCGCTCCCCATAATTGGCGAAAAAGTTGCCCAGTCTGGATTCACTTTGTACTAAAGCGTTTAGATGATTGCGGGCGCGTGGATCAGCTTCATACGCCACTTCGGGATGGGCTTCTACCCATAGGTGACAGGTTTTTAAATAGGCAATGAAGGTGATTAAGTGTTGATAGTTCAAGGGTCCCAACAGCCGATGCAACTCACCCCGACAGCGCTCGGTCTCTTGTCGTTCTAAAAAAATGAAAATGCTACAGGCAAGTAAGCTTGTTTCGAGCAGTGATCCTGGGGCTGGCCAATCTGTTAGGGCATCCATCTCGCCTGCTAGCACTTCGAGAAATTGCTGAATGTCTGTTGCCGTCGGACCAGGAGATTGGAGTAGGGCTAACACCTCCTGGGCCTTCATGCCCAAGAGGCTCAAGGTACAGCTGTGACAGACCAAGCAGTAGGGAGTCGCACAGTAGCGCGCTAGATAGGCAGCGAGCTTCTCCTTAAACAGGGCAGGCAGAGGATTGTCCAAGTAGGCAGAGACTGTTTGCTGCCAGAGGTTCTCCAGCACTTGTGGGTGCTGCTGGGCCGGGGCGAAAAAAGGGGGGACAAAGCCGAACCGAGCTTGGATTTCTGCCTGAATCTGTTGACTGGTTGGCATGGATCAGCGGAGTGGCGGGTTGCGAGAGACGTGAGGGGCAAAAACAGGCCGTCCTCTAGGCTTCAGGGCAAAGGGAGCGCAAGGCATGGCTAGCCCACTGTCCCTCACCCTAAGCTGTCTCGCCTCTATCGTATAGGGCCATCGTTTCGGCTCGATCTCCACAAGGCTTAAGAGCCAGTTGACAGAAGCACGGACAGGTCAGCGGCTTCTCCCGAACAGGCTGAATTGGCATTCCAACTGGCTTCATGTCTTGGCTTAGCTGCTAAACCTGCCAAGCCCACAACCTGCTAAACCACCTGCACGCGCCTCAGCTTGAACTCATCTCATCAAGCCGGTAGCATCTGGTAGCCTTCCGTAAACAAAAGCTATCAGTGAACCAGCAACTTAATCCTAAATTTAGTGGCTGCAGTTGCTCAAAGATTTACACCTTAAGAGCGTTCTTTTGAAGTGTCGGTACATAGCAGAAAAAGACTTTCTCTCCAATTGCTGTTTTCTGCAACTGCTCTAACGGTTTCCTGAACCTCGGGTGTCTAAATTCCACATTAAAGCTGGCGTAAAAAGTACGTGTGTTATCAGGCTGGTTCCTTTAACTTAAGGTCATCGCCTCACAAAGCATCTACACCAAGGAACACAGCAATGACTGAGTATTACTACGGCACCGATGGCAGCGACTATCTAAACTGGCTCAGCCCTGAAAATCTTGTTGCTTACGGTAATAGTGGAGATGACACGTTGTATGGGGACGCGGGTAATGACAGTCTTTACGGAGGCTATGGTAATGACTCCTTAAACGGCTGGCATGGGGATGATGCTCTTTATGGGAGCTATGGCAACGACTCTTTAGACGGCGGAAGCGGCAACGACACACTAGATGGCTTCTCCGGCTACTACAATCAAGAAATTGATACTTTAACGGGTGGCAGCGGATCTGACACCTTTGTCGTCGGACGCTTTGACGGTATATGCTATTTGGGTGGCTCTAATGGGGCTGGGGTAGATTCATCCTATGCTCTGATCACTGATTGGGACTTAACTGCTGATTATATTCAGGCTTATGGTGACGCCAGTAATTACTATTTTAGTTATGGTTACTGGATGGGTAGTTCAGCTCAAGATACAGGGCTTTATACTCAAAGTGGAGATTTAATTGCGGTTATCCAAGATTCAACAGATGTTTCCTTTACTCGTGATTTCAGGTTTGTGGGCAACAGCACTTTCGAAACCAACTGCCTCCCTTGCTGAATTACTCCTATGTAGAAATTTGTTGAGGTCTTACTGACCAACAACAGATACCAGACTCACTAAGAAGCCTCCCTTCATAACTGAAAGGAGGCTCTTATGAATTACCTACTTAATTACTAACCCAAGCTTGAAAAGCAGAATTAAAATTTGCTTTAGCAGTCTGCTAGTCTTTCAGGATCTTAAAAACTACGTGGCTGCGATCAGCCGAGGTCAGACATTGGAAGCCGCTTAGGCTTGCTGAATCAGGCCGGTGTAGTAGCCATTGGCCTCGGGGCTAGCAGAAGCAGTCAGCAGATGGTCACGCACTTGAGCAGGGATTGCAGCCGTTTCAAAGCGATCCCGCAACTGTTGGGGAATCTCTGCGGTTTCGAAGCGTTCACGCAGTTTGGTAGGAATTGCAGATTGCAGATTACGAACGCCGTACTGAGCGTCAGAAGGACTGATGACATTGGCAGAAGCGGTTAAGAGGCGGTCCCGCAACTGTTGGGGAATCTCTGCTGTCAACATGTGGTCCCGAACTTGAGCTGGAATTTCTGCGGTCAGCAAGTGATTGCGCACTTGGGTAGGAACTGCAGCAGTCTCAAAGCGCTCGCGGACCTTCTCGGAAATGCCATTAGCTTGAGCGAAGGAGGCGAAGCCAAGAGTTAAGAAGAGGGAAGCTACAGCAGCATTGCGAAGGGCGATTTTCATTTTCTTTACCTCAGACTGTTTGGGCTCGAACTCTCGATGTCTTTAATGTAGCCCCTAACAGTTTGAGTGTCAACAGTCTAGGTAGAAGAATTTCGAGGCGTGGCGAGGAGCAGATCTAGGGGTAGCTGTAGAAGATGCTTAGAGGGGCTTGGGGGCAATGCAGAGAGGCCACCGGTGCTCCCCCCAGACTTGATAAAGCGATCCTCTAGGGTGAGCCAGCGGGCTGAGCGAGCAGCCCAAATAAAGATCTAGCTGAGTATGGTCTGCTGGTGGCTCAGATTGCTCCGCTACTTGGCCTCCGGTACTAACAATTCAGACAGCTAAAGCGGTGAGTATCAAGATGAGGCCTGCTAGAAACCAGAAGCTGAGTCAAAGAGGCTAACTTCAGATGAGAAGCTAACCCAACCTGTGAATGCAGCAATAGCATGAGCGATAGGGATATTTGATCGATGACTAAATACAGACTAAATACGATTGGTCAAAAGAGAATTCACTAAAAATGCAAGCAAAGCACGGTCAAGGAGCTTTATCAATAGACTCGCTCTGAGCAAACCGGATCTTGCCGTCTAGTAATGGGGTAAAATCGTCAAAAACATTAGGTTTTGTCTCAATGGGTTTGTTTTTCTGGACGCTTGGACTTTTCCTTGTCCTGCTCGTACTGGGCGTCGCGTTTTATCTAATCACGGCTCGCCGTTATCAGTCATCTAATTCTGTAGCCAATTCCTATGACGAATGGACTGAAGACGGTATTTTGGAGTTTTACTGGGGGGATCATATTCACTTAGGTCATTATGGTTCACCGCCCCAACAGAAGGATTTTCTAGCTGCGAAATCTGACTTTGTGCATGAAATGGTGCGTTGGGGTGGCTTAGATCAATTACCCCCCGGCACTACGGTCTTAGATGTTGGTTGTGGTATTGGGGGCAGCAGCCGCATCTTGGCACGGGATTATAGATTTGCAGTCACCGGTATCACCATCAGTCCCCAGCAGGTTAAACGCGCTCAAGAGTTAACTTCTAAGGAACTTAACGCGCAGTTTTTGGTGGATGATGCTATGTCACTTTCGTTTCCAGATGCGAGTTTTGATGTAGTTTGGTCGATTGAAGCTGGACCCCACATGCCAGATAAAGCCATTTTCGCTAGAGAGTTAATGAGAGTGCTAAAACCGGGTGGCGTGTTGGTTGTGGCTGATTGGAATCAGAGGGACGACCGCCAAAATCCGCTCAATTTCTGGGAGAGACCGGTCATGCAGCAGCTCCTCGATCAGTGGTCCCATCCTGCATTCTCAAGCATCGAAGGCTTTTCCGAGCTTTTAGAAGCAACAGGGTTTGTTGAGGGAAGAGTGGTAACAGCAGACTGGACGGAACAAACCCTTCCTTCTTGGCTAGATTCTATCTGGCAGGGAGTAGCTCGCCCAGAGGGATTGGTGCGATTTGGTCCATCTGGTTTGGTTAAATCTCTGCGCGAAGTACCGACCCTTCTGCTGATGCGGCTAGCCTTTGGCACAGGTCTTTGCCGATTCGGAATGTTCCGTGCCTTACGGGCTAACTCGCTGGCACAAACAACAGAAAAAGTTTCAACCAAAGCTGAAGTCTGATAGGGCAAGGATTAGCTCTAATCTATTTAAGAGATGTCTCCTGTCTACCGTCCTTGGCATAAAACGACATAAGCATGAAATTTGTTGTGCTATGGTCAAGCCCGTGAATGTCAAACCTTAAAGAGAAACCTATGCCCCAGTTATCGAGTTTCTGGTCAACGGTGAGCGCACTCGCTAGAAAGGTCTTCAGGACGTGAAGAACGGGAACCTGTAAGGAACGAACGAAAGCTCAAGATTGCCTGCAGTGCGGGCAATCTCTGAGCTTCATAGACCACAGCTTCACCTGTAAGGCTCTTCTAAAGAGCGTAAGAAACATTTGCCCGCTAAGTAATCTATCTTAATGCAGCATCAAGATAATATTTTGTTTTTGTTGATGGCTAGATTGAGCGAGCTATTCAGCAGGCACTCGCATTGTGTGGGCACAATATTTTCCTTGATCTAGCATAGGTAGCGAATAGAAAAAGGATCGCAAACTGCGTTTCAAGGTTCTTTATCATTACGCATTATCATTTTGCATTTTTGTGGTTTTATAGCTGTGATCCTCCATAACCACAAATAATTTTGCTATGATTCCAGGGTAAACGGAAGAAAGTCCCACTCTGGAGGAGAGATAAGCAAATGCAAACGAATATAGCTGCGCAGATGCGAGCGATGCCAATCAATATAGGCATTGATGAGCAGGACCGCCAGCAAATAGCTGAGGGACTTTCAAAGCTTCTAGCAGACACTTACACGCTTTACCTGAAAACTCACAACTTCCACTGGAATGTAACAGGGCCGATGTTTCAGACATTGCACCTGATGTTTGAACAGCAATACAACGAGCTAGCTCTGGCTGTTGACCTAATAGCTGAACGCATTCGGGCCCTAGGCTTTCCTGCCCCTGGGACATATAAGGAATTTGCACAGTTGTCCTCTATCAAGGAAGAGGAAGGCGTGCCAACAGCCGAGGAGATGATTCGGTTGCTGGTGGAAGGACAGGAAGCAGTAGTACGGACAGCCCGTTCAATATTTCCCGTAGTAGATAAGGCTAATGACGAGCCAACCGCAGACTTGCTAACTCAACGCATGCAGGTCCATGAGAAGACCGCCTGGATGCTGAGAAGCTTGCTTGCACAATAAGCAGCGCTCTACGCGTGTAGATTACGCGTGTAGATATCGTGGCTTCAGCGGCATCATCTAGCCAAGAGACAGACTGTGTGAAAACTGGCGGGTAAGATTGGAGCGCTACATGCAGTATCTGTTGATTAACAAATAGCCTGTGTGTAGCGCCGATTTTCAGTTTTTACACAGTTTGTAAGAGTAGGGGAGTTTTAGTCACTGGTTTGGGGGGCGTCAGGGCAACGGTATTTGAGATGCTCTGAAACAGTGGAGACTGGTCAAGAAGACTCTTGAGATTACTTGAGAGTAATGGCAAAGTCCAAGCAGGCATTGGACTTTTGCTGAAAGCTATTTACAACGATTGGGGGAAGTATGACTACATTTAAGGTCATGACCTGGAACGTAGAAAACCTATACCGCTTCGGCAACGCCTTTGGTCCTAAAACACAAGAGAAGTATACTGAAAAGCTGAAGAGCTTAGCCAAGGTAATTTTGGCTCTTGATCCTGATGTGCTAGCTCTCCAAGAGATCGGGGATTTAAAGGCCCTTGATGAACTCCTTGCGTTGCTTCAGGGGCGTTATCCACATACCCACATCTCTGCTTCCCCAGATCCTCGTGGAATTCGGGTTGGCTTTCTTGCCAAATTGGCTATTGAGGAACATGAGGAAATTGCGGCGTTTCCTGAAGGTAGTTTACTCAAAGTGCGGGGTCAAGATACTGAAGAGAGCATAACTGAAATTACTCGCATGGGTCGAGGTGCTCTCCGCATTCTTGTCAGGCCTAAGCAAGATATGGCAATTCACTTGATTAATGCACACTTGAAATCAAAGCTACTCACCTTTCCGCCAAAAGCGAATCAACCGAGGTTTGCCCCTAGCGATGAAAACGAGCGTGCCCGAGTGGCTGGTTTAGCGCTTTTGAGACGGACGGCAGAGGCGGTTGCATTGCGGGTTAAAGCAAATGAGTTACTAGAGAACAATGCTAAGCAGGGGCTTATTATTCTAGGTGACCTGAATGATGTACCCTCTGCTGCTACTACTCAGATCTTGCAAGGTCCGAATGGCAGCGAGATTGGCACCGCTGGATTCAAACACCGAGATAAGGGGGATGATACTAGGTTGTTTAACTTAGCTTCTCTGATTCCTCAAGAGAGGAGATACTCGCGGGTTTACCAAACCAACAAAGAGCTAATCGATCATATTTTTGTCAGCCAGGAGCTATTGCCTGGACAGCCTCGCCAGTTACCTAAAGTCGACAGCCATGTCGATATTGGCGCCACTCTCCCCTCCATCAGCGATGACCCAAATCAGCGGCGGGGAGAACCGGGTTCGGATCACGCCCCGATTACAGCAATTTTTAATCTGTAACCAACGGGAGTTAACCTAGTAGCTCAATCTCGACAGGGCTTTGCTGGTTAGACATTCCTGCCTGGTAAAATCTGCAACAAGTTGCTAGGAGCTAGTGCCTCCAATCTCTGGGTTAGCTTTGCTCCTGGCTTCTGCCTATGAAAAGCTCTGATTGGGTTGCTTAACATGACAGACTTAACATTCAACTTTTTCCAGCATTGGTATCCGTCGTAAGCTAGTGGTGTGGAAGCCGCGCTTCTCAGAGCAATATTGTGTCTTCCTCGATTAGTGTCCCCTTGCCTGAAATCAAGTTTGTGTACTGCCTTATTTGATAGAGATCAAATAGAGAGCAAGCAATTGGAAGCAGATAATTCTTTGCTTAGGAGAATTTTAACTGGCGTTTTTAAGATGGTGTTGGCAGATCTTCTGGCTGTCCTTTAGAATCCATTTAATCCATCATAGAAATAATTGCATGAACCGCTTACAAGGAAAACGAGCCTTAATCACGGGCGGAACGTCAGGTATTGGGCTTGAAACGGCCAAGCAATTTCTAGCTGAGGGTGCACGTGTTGCGGTAACGGGGCAAAATCCGGACACCTTAGCGAAGGCACAGGAGGAATTAGGCAAAGAAGTGATTGTGATCAAGAGTGATGCGGGTGATATTGGTGCCCAAAAGCTCTTGGCAGAAGAAGTCACACGAGCCTTTGACAAACTTGATGTGGTATTTCTCAATGCTGGGGTTGGTCTCTTCAATCCTATAGAAGCCTGGGATGAAGCAGCTTTTGACAAACAGATTGCCATCAATTTCAAAGGCCCATACTTTCTGATTCAAAGTCTGCTGCCTGGACTTGCTAACCCCGCCTCGATTGTCCTGAACACATCGATCAATGCCCATATCGGCATGCCCAACTCTAGCGTCTATGGTGCCAGTAAGGCGGCTATGCTTTCGCTGGCAAGAACTCTATCTGGCGAACTGGTAGGCCGAGGAATTCGGGTCAATGCCGTCAGTCCTGGGCCTATCTCAACGCCGATTTATGGAAAGCTGAACATCCCGGCGGAAGTAGCGCAGAAGATGGCAGAGGGAATCCAAGAGCAGGTCCCTCTGAAACGATTTGGCAACCCGGTGGAGATAGCAAAGGCAGTTGTGTTTTTGGCCTCCGATGAATCCTCGTTCATGCTGGGTAGTGAGGTGATCATTGACGGCGGCATGAGCACGCTGTAGCGCTCTACAGTATGGAATGGGGCCAAACTTGTTGTTAGGGGGTAAGGGGCTTAGAAGCTGTCCTCTAATCTACGAGGTTAAGCACTACTAGGCTCATGAAGAAGGAGTACCACAGTAAGCCAAACACGGCAATACCACCATTGACGCTGGCAACAAGTTTGGCAACCCGCACATTGCGTGAGTTAACTAGCAGGGCGATGGATAAACCTGTAACAGCCAAAGCAGCTGCAATAAGGCTGAAGCTGGCACCGCCACTAGAGTAAATACGAGAGTAAATTAACAAGCTGAGGAGGGCAAAGCTGCTGCCCGTTACACTACTCAGACAAACCAGGACTTTATTGGGTTGGTTCACCCATCGCTCAACGGCTAAGGCCGTAAACAGCCCCGCTGTGATCGGTATACTGGCCCCAAACAAGGACACTATAGGAAGCATGCCTAAACTTGACCCATGCCGCCCGATAAAGCGCGCAGCAGACAACATTATAGAGGGCATAAACAGCATGGATGCTGTATAGAGAAGACCAAATACGCCGACACCTGCACTGATCGCCGTAAAGGTTTTGAGTCGCTGCCCTGTGTGTAACCAGATGAAAGTAGTGGCGATAAGGCCAGCAGCAATGGCTACATTTGAGGTTAATTGCATCCAACCACCATCACCAAACTGCGCAACGAAATACTGCTGTCGCAGCGCTTGCAAATCCTGGTTGCTTAAACCCAGGCTGTCCTCAATTGTGAGGTTGGGTAACGCGCCTGATACGTAGTCATAGCTAATGCTACAGGCTACTGGCCGACCGTCATAGGTTGCCTGACATTTCACCACAGAATCGAATTGTTTTCTAACCTCATCTTTATAAGTGATCGTCATTTCTAGGGGTTGATCGCGCAGCGTGAATTGGCAGCGGTCTATTGTCCCTTGCTTATTGCAGGCGAGTTGGTGCCCGGAGATGCGCAGACGATTTTGATACTCTTGTGGATTCGGCAAGATACTAACGCTGGCAGGTCCACCATCGAGCTGGTATGGCGACATCGAAACTATCAGCCAGCCTACAGAGCATAGAGTCACCAGTAGCAAGCCGATGGCAAATCTTGAGGCAAATAGCAGCGCTCTGCGCATGGTCTAGGCTCCAGTTACTAACTCTGCTTCACCGATGCCAGTTTGACTCAATCTGTTCCCGACCGGCCAAATCAATAATGTGTTTTTGGTTTCCGATGAATCCTCGTCTGAATCCTCGTTCATGTTGGGTAGTGAGGTGATCATTGACGGCGGCATGAGCAGGCTGTAGTGCTCTGCTGTAATGGAATGGAATGGGGCCAAACTTGTTGGTTAAGGGGCCTAGAAGCTGTCCTCTAATCTATGAGGTTAAGCCCCAGCAGGCTCATGAAGAAGGAACCCCACAGTAAGCCAAACACGAAAATACCGCCATTGACGCTGGCAACAAGTTTGGTAACCTGCACGTTGCGCGAGTTAATGAGTTGCTGACCTGTGTACAACCAAATGAACATAGTGGTGATAAGGCCAGCAATGATGGCTATGGTTGAGGTTAATTGCATCCATCGATCATCATTGAACTGCGCGAAGAAATACTGCTGTCGCAGCGCTTGCAAATCCTGGTTGCTTAAACCCAAACTGTCTTGAATCGAGAGATTGGGTAACGTGCCTGAAGCGAAATCGTAGCTCACTCCGCAGTTTACTGGCCGACCGGCATAGGTTGCCTGGCATTTCACGTCAGAAGCAAATTGTTTTCTAACTTCATTTTCGTAAATGACTGTCATCTTTAGAGGCTGGTCGCGTAATGTGAATTGACAGTGGTCCGTTACCCCTTGCTCAGTACAAGCGAATTGATGCCCAGGGATGCGCAGATGATTTTGATGATCTTGTGGATCCTGGAAAATACTAACGCTGGCAATTCCACCATCGATCTGGTTTGGCGACATCGAAACCATCAGCCAGCCCACAGAGCATAGAGTTACTAATAGCAAGCCGATGGCAAATCTTGAGGCAAATAGCAGCGCTCTGCGCATGGTCCAGGCTCCAGTCACTAACTCTGCTTCACCGATGCCAGTTTGACTCAATCTGTTCCCGACCGGCCAAATCAATACGTAGATTGCTCACGTCCAGCGGTTAATACTGCTGATTTTGTGAAGGTTGTGTATTCCTGGTTTGGCTTGAGAGGATCGAATTCAATTGGATTTAGTCTCTCGTGCCCAGAGCCTAGCGATATCTAAACTTCTACTGAGTTGTCTGCTAGGTTGCCCTGTAGATTTTCAGTTGCGTTGCCAGTTGCATTGCCAAATGCATTACCAGATACATGGTCGGTTGTATTGAAAGCACTTGAACTTTCAAGCATCCCTCTGTATTATGCACCTACTCCATTATTCCGGTCGAATAACCGGAGTTTTGGAAATGTCCTTGGCTGCATGGGTCAAGGAATGGCTTGGATTAAGCAGGGATTAGGCAGTTAGTTGAACAGGCACAAGGATAGACCAAAGTATTAGGAACCCTCGAGAAAGAGAACTCATGAAGAGGTTTGTTTACGCACTTGTAGCATTTCTGACATTTATTACTGTGGTTGTTTCTGGCTGTGGAGCCAGCCAAACTGCTGCACCTTCCGGGTCAACAGGAGCGGGGCAAAGTCTTGCGATCAAAGTGGGTGCCTCACCCGTTCCACACGCTGAAATTCTAAATTTCGTCAAGGATAATCTGGCAACTCAAGCTGGCTTAGATCTGCAAATCGTCGAATTTACCGACTATGTTCAGCCCAATTTGGCCTTAAAAGATGCTCAGATCGATGCCAACTTTTTCCAACATGTGCCCTATATGGAAGATTTTGGCAAAGAGCGAGGCATCGATATGGTTGCCGTTACTAAGGTGCATATCGAGCCCTTAGGAATCTACTCCAGAAAGGTTAAGTCTCTGACTGAGGTGCCGGAGAAGGGCCTTACGGCTATTCCCAATGATGCTACTAATGCGGGTCGAGCCTTGCTGCTTTTGGCCAACAATAATCTCCTGCAACTGAAGCAGGGCGTAGGGGTTGCAGCAACTGTGCAGGACATCACAGGTAACTCTAAAGATCTGGAGATTAAGGAACTCGAAGCGGCCCAGTTGCCACGGGCTCTCGATGATGTTTCGATTGCTGTGATTAATGGCAACTATGCGTTGGAATCTGACCTGAAGCCCAGCCAAGATGCCTTGGCTTTAGAGTCGGCCAAAGATAACCCCTACGCCAATGTTTTAGCCGTGCTGCGAGGCCGGGAGAATGATCCTCCAGTGCAAACTTTAGCCAAGCTGCTGAACTCACCTGAGGTCAAACAATTTATTGATGATAAGTATCAAGGGGCAGTGATTCCTGCGTTCTGATTTCTGTATTCTGATCGACTGAAGCAGGAGGCCCGTGATCACAATTCAGGATCTGCGCAAAGTGTATGGTCAGGGCGGTCTGGAGTTAGTGGCTCTGGATGGGGTTAGCCTTGATGTCCAGCCAGGTGAGGTTTTCGGCGTTCTGGGTCAGAGTGGCGCGGGCAAAAGTACGCTGATCCGTTGCGTTAACTTACTGGAGCGGCCTACCTCGGGCTCAATTCGGGTAGATGGGCAGGAGCTGACTCAGTTGTCTGGGCCTGAATTGCGACGAGCCCGTCAGCAGATTGGCATGATCTTTCAGCATTTCAATCTGCTGAGTTCGCGGACCGTAGCGGACAATGTAGCCTTTCCGCTGGAGGTGATTGGTTATAGCCGCCGCAAGCGCCGAGCCAGGGTGGAGGAACTGCTGGCTCTGGTTGGTTTGGAGGGCAAAGCGCAGGTCTATCCGGCGCAACTCTCGGGCGGACAGAAGCAGCGCGTTGGCATTGCGCGGGCGCTGGCGTCTGAACCAAAGGTGCTGTTGTCGGATGAGGCCACTTCGGCTCTAGATCCGCAAACCACGCGCTCGATTCTTGAGCTATTACGCGATCTCAATCGGCGCTTGGGGCTGACGATCCTGCTGATCACCCACGAGATGAGTGTGGTGAAGCAGATTTGCGACAGTGTGGCGGTGTTGGAGGCGGGGCGCATCGTTGAGCAGGGGCCGGTCAAGGAATTGGTGGCTCAGCCGGATTCGCTGCTGGCTCAAGAATTCTTCCCCCACCTGAATGGTCATGTACCCCAGGCCGGTGCAATCGTGGCCACGATTACCTTTGTTGGCGAGGCTGCAACCCAGCCGTTTATCTCTACACTGGTGCGGCGCTTTGACTTGGAGGTGAATATCCTCAGCGGCAGCATTGAAGCGGTGAGCACTCAGCGCATTGGTCAGTTGCAAGTAGAGCTTGCCGGGGCGCAGTTGCAACCGGCTCTGGCCTATTTACAAGATCTCGGCTTGCGCGTGAAGGTGCAGTGATGGAAGGACTGGTCTTATTGCAAAATTTGTGGGCGGCGACGCTGGAGAGCCTCTACATGGTGGGCGTCTCTACCTTGTTTACGATCTTGCTGGGCTTGCCCTTGGGGCTAGTCTTGGTGGCGACCCGACGGGGGAATATTCTGGCGGCACCAGGGTTCAATCAGCTGTTGGGCTCGGTGGTCAATGTTGGTCGCTCGTTGCCATTCATTATTTTGCTGGTGGCTTTGATTCCACTGACGCGGCTGGTGGTGGGCACTTCGATTGGTAGTACCGCAGCGCTAGTGCCCTTGACGATTGCAGCGATTCCCTTTTTCGCTCGCATTGCCGAAACTGCGCTGCTGGAAGTGGATCGGGGCTTGGTGGAGGCGGCTCAGGCGATGGGCTGCGATTACTGGCAGATTATCCTCAAGGTGCTGATTCCAGAGGCTTTGCCCTCACTGGTGTTGGGCATCACGATCACCGTGATTAGTTTGTTGAACTACTCGGCGATGGCCGGTGCGGTTGGTGGGGGTGGGTTGGGCGATTTGGCTATTCGCTACGGCTACCAGCGCTTCCAAACAGAGGTGATGCTAGCAACGGTGCTGGTGCTGATCGTGCTGGTGCAACTGGTGCAGGTGTTGGGGGAGTTTATCGCTAAGCAGTTGCGAAGACGCTAAGCGCCTACATTCAAGCCCAGTAACAAGCCCAGTAACAAGTCCACTCAAGCTCTCAGCTCCTGAGCGGAGTCAAGACGGCTGCGATGTTCTAGGAACCAAGCGTACAGGTCTGGGTTGTTGTAGGTTTGGGTCCAGGAATTGTGGCCAGCTTCGGGGTAGATGGTGAACTTGACATTGCCGCCGCAGGCTTCCAGGGCTTTGACCATGAGTTCGGTTTCGCTGAGCGGCACGATCCGGTCGCGGGCGCCATGAAAGGCCCAGACTGGTAAATCCTTAAGCTCGCAAGCTTGTTTGGGGTTGCCGCCACCACAGATGGGTGCGATGGCAGCAAAGCGTTGCGGTTGGGCAGCGGCCAAATACCAAGTGCCGTAGCCACCCATGCTCAGGCCAGTTAGATAGATCCGGGATGGATCAACGCGATAGGTCTGGGTGACTTGGTCGAGCAGGGTGCTCAGGAGCGACACTTGCCAATGTTGACCCTGGGGACATTGGGGCGAGACGGTGATGAAGGGGAAATTGGCCTGTTCTTCAACCAGCTTGGCAATGCCGTGCTGTTTCACTCGGTTTAGATCTGAGCCACGCTCACCAGCACCATGCAGAAACAGGATGAGCGGCCACGATTGTTCTTCATAGCGCTGGGGCAAGAAGAGCAGGTAGGGATAAGCAGCTTGGGTAATGGGCTGCTGCATCGATTGCATGGCTTTTAAGGGTAGTTAAGGCTGGTTTAGTGAGTGATTTTAAGTGGTTTTTGAGGAGTTGTTTTGCTCAAAGCTTTTGGTTAAAGAAGGTGATTAAGGAATGCGCGGATCTTCTTCAGCCTCAACTTGAGCAATCATCCAAGGGGTTGGTAGGTTTTCAAAGGGTTGGTCTTGACTATGGCTGGTGCGGTAGTCTGCTTGGGTTCTGGGCAGTGACTTTAGCCAACCTCTGACTCTGTTGATTAAAACGTTTGCTCTCCACATGGCGTTTCTCCAGCTTTTATAAGGTCAAGTTATTTAGATAGATTCTAGTGAGCCTCGTTGGTTTTATTTTCCACCTTCTACGAAAATGGAGCTCTGCTCTTTGGTACAGATTTGTGCTCGCGTGTCTGGAGCTTTTTATGTCCCAGGGTCAAGGTATTTTAAGTTGAAGGTCTAAGGCATTGTTGCTATGGGTAGCGAGCTAGATCTAGGCCTGGGGATGGGGTATTTGTGGGCACAAATGAGTTTACTGAAGGTTATTGCCTATGCCTCGGTATGGCAAGGCAAAGATCTGTTTTAAGGAGAAATCAATCATGGCTCAAACTCAAAAACAGGGACGGCCAAACGACCAGCAGCCTGATGAATGGCAACAGGATTTGAACCCTAACCCACAAGCGGGTCAGAACACTGGGCTGGAGAGTTCATCCTCTGAAAAAGATTCTCCCAATGCGTTTGAAATCAAGGAACTCCATCAATATCTGGAAGGCTATAACAGCGGCGACCTGAAGAAAATTCGGGTATTGCCTACCGGAACCCGTTTGCAGCAGGGTGCTAAATATCTGGACCTAAAGGATCCGGAACGCAAGGAGTTCACGGCAATGGGAAACATGGAAGCTGGGCCTGATAACTGGTATGTGCCCAAGTCCGAAATGGACTACCCGCTCTGGAACCGCTTGACCGGGGTGCAGGAGCCTGAACGCCTAGATGAGCCTTCGGAGACCTAACCCCCCAACCCCCTTCTCTCTTACTTACACCCGGAGGGAAGGGGGAGGCAAGGAATTAAACCCATACAAGAGCTAAGTAAGTCAATAATAAAATCCGGCTCCCCAGGTTGGAGACCTAACCCCCCAGCCCCCTTCCCTGCGAGGGAAGGGGGAGGCAAGGCGGTAAAACCCATAAAAGCCGATAAGGCCAACCCCAAATCCGGCTCCCCTCTCCCCGCGGGAGAGGGGCTGGGGGTGAGGTCAAAGCCCCCAGTCGCAACTGACGCTGCACTGGGGGCTACTGTTTGACTCAGGTGGTCAATGGGTGAGGCGTTTAGTAGTCTTAGTAGTCGCTGGAACCAGGGGTGCCGACAACCTCGGGGTCACGATAACGTGCGACTGTACCATCGTCCTGTTTTTCACTCTTGCGGCCTAGCAGGCCGAAAAGACCTAGCAGACCCAGCAGGCCCCAATCGCCATCGGCGTAGTTGCCATCAAAAACACCATCGGGAGTGGTGTCGACGTTAGAGGTGCCGGTGGTATTTGTTTGCGCAGAGGCAGGTAGAACGGTGGTCAGAGTCGCCAAGCTCAGCGCGACTGCACTGGCTCCGATAACCTTTGGTAAATTGAGTTTCATGGCTAAATCCTTAAATCCTTATTGATGGTTTGTATCTGGTCGTTATAGTCCTAGGTTAGTCACAATCAATAAGGCTAGAAATCACTCCTTAGCAATAACTCCAGCTATAACTCTAAGCTGGCATTCCGCTGCGCCGCAGCTTTAACTTGACGGGGTAGCCTCACTCGAAAGGTAGAGCCCTGGTTGACTTCACTGTTTACTGTGATGGCGCCGCCCATGAGCTTGACTAGGGAACGAGTAATTGCTAACCCTAAGCCCGTCCCACCATACCGACGCGTGAAGGATTGATTGGCCTGGTGAAACTCTTGAAAAATGGATTCTATGTCGGTGGAAGCAATACCGATACCGGTGTCCTGAACCTCTAGTAAGAGGAAGTCGGGGATTGGCTCCTGGATAGCTACCCGAACTTCGCCAACTTCAGTGAACTTAATGGCGTTGGAAAGCAAGTTGACCAGCACTTGACGCAGGCGGTCTGGGTCGTTGACCACCCAAGGATCAGGGAGATCGGCCCTGATTTGCAAGTCCAGCTTTTGCTCTACAGCCAGGGGCCGTAGTTCGTCTATGGTTTCATGCACCAGCTCAGTGAGATTGAATCGCTCTGGTCGCAATTCCATACGGCCAGATTCGAGTCTGGAGATATCGAGAATATCGTCGATCAGTCGTAGCAGGTTTTTGCCATTGTTTAGGATTCGCTCTAGCATGTCTTGTTGCGGCGGCGCCAACTTTTGCTTAGGGCGGAGCAGCAGTTGCGCGAAGCCAAGAATGGCATTCATTGGCGTGCGCAGCTCGTGGGACATGGTGGCGAGGAACTGCGATTTCAGCCGGCTGACTTCCAACAGATGCATGTTCTGAGTTTGGATGCGGCGCAGCTGTTCTTCTTTTTGTCTGCGCGTGCTGATGTCGCGCACTAGCCAGCGCAGCACGACTGCTTCACTCTGTAGCCCAGGCATGGCCGCAACGGTGAGAGCAGCCTCAAAGGGGGATTGCTCTCGGGGTTGTAAGTGGACTTCCCATTCCTGGACGGGCCTGCCCTGTTGTAGCCACCACAGCTTGCTGCGAAAAACAGAGCGCATGGGTATATCAATAAACAGCGCTAGCGGTTTACCGACCAGGAAATGCTGTTCAACATTGAGCAGTTGAGAAGCTACGCGGTTGGCTTGTTGAATGACACCATTGCTGTCGGTGACGAGGTAGCCATCAGGCGCGAATTCGAACAATTCACGGTAGCGTTGCTCTTGAGTTTCAGCGGCGGCGCGGGCTGCTACCAACTGCTCATTCTGTATCCGCAATTCTTCTTCAGATACCCGTAATTCTTCTAGGGTTGAGTGAAGCTGATCGAGGGATTCCTTGACCAGATCGTTTTTTGAGTCAGGGGCTTCATCAATACACTGTTGCAGGACAGTTGCTCTGCGCAGCGCTTCTTCAATTTGCTGTGTCAGAAGCCCCCCTACCATCCTGCGTGCTTGGTCCACTTTTTCTGTTTACTTAAGTTGAGTCTAAAAGAAGGTGGTCAGACTAGAAGCCTAGAAAGGCCCTAAAAATTCTTCATCAGTATATCGAAAGATGTTAAGAGGTTGCGTGATGAGAATGACAGCATAGACTTTAAGATACTTTGCCATCTGGTCTGACGCCTGATCTGCCTCCTATCAGTCTTGAAAGCGACAGGGCCACTCTAGTGTAAAGGTTGTTCGATCTGAACTGCTTTCTACCCAAATTTTGCCACCTAGCTGCTCGGTTAATCTCTGCACCAGGGCTAAACCAAGGCCAGTACCACCGTACTTCCAGGGATCACTATTGGGAACCCGGTAAAAACGTTCGAATAGATGGGGCAATGACTGAGGTGG
Source organism: Leptolyngbya sp. FACHB-261 (assembly GCF_014696065.1). Taxonomy (NCBI): domain Bacteria; kingdom Bacillati; phylum Cyanobacteriota; class Cyanophyceae; order Leptolyngbyales; family Leptolyngbyaceae; genus Leptolyngbya; species Leptolyngbya sp. FACHB-261. The sequence continues at coordinate 24,118 of NZ_JACJPL010000008.1, forward strand.
AATTTCTATACCCGTGTTACTGACGCTGAGTTGAACTGTATCAGTGTTGATACAAGCTGACAGGGTGATTTCTTCATCGGAAGGAGTATATTTGCAAGCATTAACTAATAACTCCTTGATAACCCGTCTTAGGTTAGATGCGTCGCAAACCAAAGTCGGCAAAGCAGCGGGTACGTCTAGAGTTAGACGCTGCTGTTGGGCTTGAGCTTGCGGCTGAAAAGATTGCAGAATTTCGGACAGCCAAGGTTGTAGTTGAATCGGTTCTAGCGAGGAGGAATCTGTATTAATCCTGGGCTGCTGAAAGGTGAGCAGGTCCTCAATGAGTTCGACTTCCCGATTACATTCGTTCTCTAGGATTTGTAAATAGTGATTGAGTTTCTGAATTGCTAAATTAGGGTCTGTTCTGGCTAGAGAATCAGTAGCCGAGGCTTGGAGCAATGGCTTTAGCTGATTGAAGCCAATCTTCAGCATATTAATAGCCAGCTTTATATTACTTAAAGGTGTGCGCAGCTCGTGGGAGATGGTGCTTAAAAACTCGTTTTTGAGTTGATCTAGCTGCTCTAGTTCTTGGGTTTGGGCTTGAGTTTGGGCTTGAGCGGCTTGATAAAAACGAGCTTGGCGAATGGCAATAGCGCACTGATTAGCAACCTGGCGAACTAAACGGACCTCTAGGTCAGAAAAGCTACTGTCTTTGAGCTTATATAGCCAAATATCGCCAATTACGCCGCTACCTAGAATAGGACAGGCCAATATAGCGGCCTGCGGCTGCGGGCTGGGCGGCTCTAAATGGCAGAACTGAAGCTCTTGACCTTGTAGGAGCTGGTTATAGATCTCGGGCCAGCTTGCCATTGGGGTTTCAGGGTTCTGGGGGAAGGTGGTGGAGAACTGGTGACTCAGCCGAGAGCGGCCATGTGGGTCGCGGCCATGTGGGTCATAGAAGTCATACAGGCTGATGGCGCAGTTGCTGGCATTGAGCACGAGCCCTAACTCTCGCACTGCGGTCTGCAAGATCTGTTGCTCGTCCAGGCTGTCTCGAACCTGGTCGGTGATCCGCTTCAAGGCGGCCTCGAAGTCGAGGGCTTGTTGCAGCTCGGTGCTGGCCTGCTCAGCCGTGGCAGTATTGCGTAGATAGAAATGTAGGGCTGAGATTTGGCCTGCCGAGTTCTGAACCGTGGTGACGCTCAGTTCGGCGACAAAAGCTGGCTGACTGTAGGGTTGCAACTGGAATTGCCACTGGCCGGATTCAGTATTGAGGTCTGTACGATTCAGCTCAGCTAGAAGTTGTCTAAACCGCCGACGTTCAGACAAGACAACAAGAACCGCTAGGGGTTTACCGATTAAATGCTTGAGCGGGCAGCCTAGCATTTGCGCTGCTTGTTGGTTGGCAGCCTGAATGATGCCTAGGTGGTTGGTGATTAAATAGCCTTCGTTGCCTGACTGAGAAAGCTCTCGGTATTGCCGATGCTCAGTAGCCATAGCTCGCTGTGACAGAAGCAGTAGTTTATTCTGCTGCTCTAACTGAGCCAGGACGATTTGCAATTTTTCTAACTGCAATCCTTCTGGCCGCAATTCTTCTGGATTGCCATCGGATTCTGCGAAGGCTTCTGTCATGGGACTAAGCTAACAGCCTGAGCTTAGGGTTTGCAGAGTAGGCAAATTAGGCAAATCAGGGGATGGTGGTATGTGGGTTCGGAACTAAAAAGCTTGGCAGGAACTCGCTAAAAGCTGGGAGAAAAGCGCTTACATTCTAGGAATGATAGGCGCAATTTGGTTGGAGGGACCTCACCCCCAGCCCCTCTCCCGCGGGGAGAGGGGGGCCGGATTTTATTGTTGACTTAGTTGGCTCTTGTATGGGGTTTAATGACTCCGCCTTCCCTCTAGGTGTAAGTAAGAGAGAAGGGGGTCGGGGGGTTTCTGAGGACCTCACCCCCAGCCCCTCTCCCGCGGGGAGAGGGGAGCCGGATTTTATTGTTGACTTACTTAGCTCTTGTATGGGTTGTAGCGCTTTGCCTCCCCCTTCCCTCGCAGGGAAGGGGGTTGGGGGGTTAGGTCTCCGGGTTTGGGGGTTTGAGGACCTCACCCCCAGCCCCTCTCCTGCGAGGAGAGGGGAGCCGGATTTTGTTGTTGACTTACTTAGCTCTTGTATGGGTTGTAGCGCTTTGCCTCCCCCTTCCCTCGCAGGGAAGGGGGTTGGGGGGTTAGGTCTCCGTTTAGGTCTCCTTATTCACCTCGCGGGCAGGTGCAGGCTTGGACGCGGGTGCCGTTGAAGATTTCCCAGCCGGGGTGGTCGGATTCGCCGTCCCAGCGGAAGCGACCGGGGATGTTGATGCCGCCGCTGGCAAGCTTGACGGCGACATGGCCAGCGAAATAGAAGCGCTCCCCGGTTCCGAGGGTGCCAAAGGTTGTCCACATAATTCAGTTCCTATGTGCGTGTCGTACGTGCGTGGTTTTTGAGGGGTAGCAAGTTTGACCTCGCTACCCCGGTCCCATCGCGCGCCCTTGCACCTTTCGCCCTAGGGGGTGAGAACTGATGGCAGTGTTAAACTGCCCCTTAGCCTCTGGGCTGGTCTACTCAGCTTGGGGGTTAGCCTAGTAGGAGTGCAGTAATCACTTCCTACTAGGTGCTGGCCGATGAGATCGCTACTGAGATTACACAACTCTACGGTGTTTGGCAAGTAGCAGGTTATACGGTTGGATCGAGTGTTGGGGTTTGGGCTTGGGTAGGGGCTTGGCACTGCCAAGTCCCTACAGGTTCAAGTCCCTACAGGTTTCTGCTCCACAATTGAGAGCCGACGGGCCATCTATGTCGAGGGGGTATCGGACTGGGGTTTGCGATTTTTGCGGAAGCGACGGCCCAAGCGGTCAACGCTGGGGTTGAGGCCAAAGGCTTTGCTGTTGTCGCGGGCGGAACGGTAGGCGACGCGGGCGGCGGTGTAGGCTTCGGTGCCAGCGGCGATGTAGGTGTCTTCGATTAGGCTCTGGAGTTCGGCCAGGGCCTCCAAGACGGGGGACAGGGATTCGGTCAGTTCGAGATCGCGCTGCATTTCGGCAACGTCGAGGAAGCCGGGCATGAGTTGCTGGTTCTCGGTGGCAACTTCTACGGCGGTGCGCACGAAGGAGCGGGTTTTGTCGCCGATGCGGATCATGAGGCGGCGCTCCTGGGGAGTCAAGCTAACTCCAAAGGAGAAGTGGCTACGGAGTTCGGCAATCTCAGCGAGGACAGCTTCAAGTTTGGCAGGGGGAAATTCGGCGCTGACAGAGTTGGCGGGCATGGTTTTAGATCTCCAAAGTATTAGAACCGTTGTTTGAGGCTTGAGTTTGAGCTTTGGACTTAGCTTCGAGGCTCTATTTTTGTATGCCCAAGTTTGAGACTGAAAAAACTTGTTGAGAATACGGAAAAAAGCAGCTATAGCTAAAAACGATCTGGGGGAATTACGGATGGCTGGGGTTGTCGCCTAGGTAAAACCACGGTTTGAACCGAATCGTTGTGGGTCGAAACCAAATGCGATTACGGTCTGAACCAAATGCAATTAGGGTTTGAACCGGGTTGTTGGGGGTTGAAACCAAATACGATTAGGGTTTGACCTAGGCTGTTGGGGGTCGAAACCAAATGCCATTACGGTTTGAACCGGGTTGTTGGGGGTCGAAACCAAATATGATTAGGGTCTGAACCGGGTTGTTGAGGGTTGAAACCAAATACGATTAGGGTTTGAACCGGGTTGTTGGGGGTTGGAACCTAAATGGAGGGGGTTGAAACCAAAAAGTTATACCAACTCTCCAAATGAGAGCTACAAATCAAAACCCCACTGCCTACGGCTCCTCCCCTTGGCAAGGGGAGGTTGGGAGGGGTATGTGTAGCGATTAAAAAGTGAGTAGGTATTAGGCAATGAAGACCACACCCTTCAGTTCCCTCCAGAGTTGGGGGGTTAGGGGGGCGCTCGGACCAGGGGTGATGCGGTATCGTCGCAGCCCGCACCAGCAAATCAGACCACTAATCGGGAAGCTTGGGCAACTTGACAATAAAACTTGTGCCCTTACCCTCTGCGCTTTCAACTTCAATTGTCCCCTGATGCGCCTCAACAATGCTTTTTGCTAAAAACAAGCCTAATCCCCATCCCGCCTGATCTTCAGCCGCGATGGTGCGACGAAATTGTTGGAATAAAATAGATTTATCTTCTGAAGAGATCGGCTTGCCTTCATTGTGAACAGTGAGGCTAATCTGGGTTTCAGTTGGCTGAAGCGTGAGGGTAATGGGTGTGTCAGGAGCGCCATACTTGATGGCGTTAGTGGCCAGATTTTCGATGACTCGCTGAATCTCTTTACGGCTGCAACTGATTTTGCTATCAGTCTCAGAGACGACGACAAAGCGCTCGCCATAAGTAAAGTTCAAATCTTCGGCTACATCTTGAACAAGGCTATCTAAACTACATTCTTCAAATTCTAACTTTAGGCTTTCCCCTGACCGCAGCCGACTGGCATCCAGTAGATTTTGGATCATCGAATTTAAACGATCGACTGCATTGAGCATCTTTGCCACGATGCTTGCATGAGTGTCTTTTTTTTCCAGCCGTCGCAGAGTCAGTTGGGATCCCATCTTTATGACGTTGAGTGGACCTCTGAGGTCGTGGGTCAGCGTCACCATAAATATTTCTTGAATATCTTGCAGCGTTTGGGAGAATTGAGTCGCCGCATCATTAACCGCTTGCTCAATAGAGTCGATAATAATGTCCCGTTCTCTGATTTCTAAAGGAGCTTCTTCCTCTAGCACTTGAAAGACAACTTGACGGAGAATGTGGTATTCAAAAATGAGTTGGGTCATGGAGTAGTCAGCAAAACTCGCCCGCTCATGTCCATGTTTTTTGCCAATTCGAGTACTTTCTAGCTTATCGATTCTGATTCTGGCAGGTGTCCTTTCAATCTTGGTTGACAGTTCAGCCACCAATTGCTTCAGATACTCAGGCAGCGAATCTTGTAGGATCAAAGAGTCTTGATGGAGCGATGCCCCAACTTCAGTACGCGCCCGCTTTTCCCACAACTGCATGATTCTTTGAGCATTTTGCTGAAGGCATTCAGAGGCTAGGTTAGACATTGTTAGACGTTGTTTTTGATTTGCTGCCTGAGTCGGAGTAGGGATGAATTACTAGAACTTAGATTTAAGTGGTGTCCCTATGCAATGTCTATCAATAGATTAGGAATAGATTAGGAGAGGTTAAGCGGGGGTTTGATTGATGGAAGTGCAACTGCAAGTAGAGACTGATATTAGTATGCTTTCAACGTGATTGTACTGCCTAAACGTTTTATTGACTTTTGCACCAGCGCCAGCGCTAGACCGCTCCAAGGCCAGTTCCGGCCCCAAGTCCTAACCAAGTTCTGCGTTTTGCCCACGCTTAAATAGAAGCTTGGTACAGGACCAAATGGTGAAAGGTAGAGCAGAACGAAGGCTTCAAAAAAACTATAAATGCTTTAATAAACCCCCATGAATTAGGTTGCTCTTTTTTTGTATTCACACTGGCACTAGCCAGAGCTATTTGCCAGAGCATTTTGCCTGAGCTAGGGGTTGTGCCCAATCAAATCCCTGCAATTGAAAAAACATGAACGCGAAGCCGAAAGTTCACTTTGCTATAGTCTTGCTCACCTAGGCACTGTTGTTCTCAACTTGAATCCAGAATCTAAATCAAGAGTCTTGATCAAGAGTCTGAATCAAAAACTGGGAGTCCGTCAAGGCTCTAAAGTTTTTGACCTAGCTAGTAACCTAGTTTATAACCTAACTCATAATCTAATTCATGGTCTGAAACTCTTAGCCTGTGTTTGGAGAAGAGCTATAATTCTAAACCTGTAATGTAAAGGGTGTTACAAAGTCATGAGCCTGCAATTTAGATAGACCCAAAGATTGATTCTGCAAGTGCTGGCATCTGACTTAAGGTAGAAATAGGACGGAGATAGAAATTTAGAGTGAGCTGTAGAAGCTAAGGGTTGCCTTTAGATACAGTAAGCAGATATACTTACGGGTTTGGGTGGCATCAGTAAAAGGATAGATGTCATGTTTAGATTTATGTGTGTAACTTAAGGGGTCTGTTGGAAAAGGTAACTTTTGCAGAGAAAAGACATAGTGCTTGGTTCAGTAATAAATGCTTCGGAAGCTGTCCATGAGCATCGTCTGATGGAAGGGCGGCCCCTCGTTTTGGTTGTAGACGACGATGAAGACTGCCGAGTATTAGCTCTTAAGATTCTAGAGCTGCTGGATTATTCCTATGTCAGTGCCTCTAGTGGTGAAAAGGTGGTGGAGCTGAGCCAGCTCTACCAGCCAAGTCTGGTTCTGCTAGATATTGCCCTACCGCATACTGATGGCATAGAGATTGTGCAGCGGCTCAAGACCGATCCAACAACCGCAACCATTCCTGTAGTTGCCGTCACGGCAAGGGCGATGGTCGGAGACCGGGAGCGAGGACTATCCGCAGGTTTTGATAACTACCTGACCAAGCCCTACGGCCTGGATGAGCTAACTCAGATTGTGGAAGCCTACGCGGCCTGTTCCCTGTCCCGTTCGCTGTCCTATTGAATGTTTTGCCTGTTGACTGTGCTGCTTGAGCGTTATTGGTAGCGATCCCAAGGCAGCAACATAAAGCAGGACAAGCACGGGTCATGCCTAAAGAACGCACAAGGCACGCACAAGGCACATACAAGCATTGCCCCATAACAGCAAAACTTTTAGCTGAACTTTTAGCCGAACTCTTAGCTGAATCGAGTGAGTCGAGCGATTAGATAGAGTGCTTGATTATTAGGAGCACGCCCTCTCCCTGCCTTGCGCTTATGGTGAATCGTGTGCAGACAATTTCGCACTGCATGATTTCACCGCGCCGGTTGGTTGTCTTGCTCACTAATTTTTGAGACTGAGATTGAGCGTTGACCAAGCTATCTAGGGCTGCTTGCAATGGCTCGGTTGGCAGGTCAAGGTTGAGGCTTAGAAAAGCTTGTCCTTTCACCTCTCGCTCATCTAGCCCCCACAGTTCTAGACACTGGGAGTTCCACTTCAAAACCTGAAGCTGGGAATCGAGCACGATTATGCCAAGCTGCAAGTTTAGCAGGATCGATTCCAGCAACTGACTCCGTTCGCTGAGGGTTTTGAAGCTACGGCTGAGCACTTCAGCGTACCGATTGAGTTGCTTGTTGCTATATTGCAGTTCTTCGTTTGTGCAGCGCAGTTCTGTGTTGTCGCAACGCAAGCTCTCGTAGCTCAGGCGTAAGTTATCGTTGCTCGTGTTCAGGGTCTGGTCGCTGATGTTTAAGCCATGGTTATCGAGGCTAAGCTGCTCATTTCTAGAGCGGAGGCTTTCGTTGGCGACCCTTAAGTTCTCATTATCTGAGTAAAGGTGGGTGGAGGTAGAGCCGTCGAGACCTTGAACGAGGGTTGTGGCTTCCTTGAGGGCTAAATCCTGTTGCTGTTGCCCATTTCGCAATTTTGCATTCTCCAAGAGCAGCGCTTGGATCTCCAAGCGCTGCTCTTGGTTCTCTAGAAGCAGTTCTTGATTCTCTAAAAGCAGTCTCTGCTTCTGCCCTTCCAGTTCTGCCAGCAGGACACTCAACAGCTCGCCGATCTCCTGCTCCACCAACGGGTTGCCAAAACTGGTGTTAAAGGTGTCGTTGACATTGTCCCAAGGTTGAGCGTTCACGATTGCCCTCCTATACGGGGTTGCGGTTAGAGTGACTTATAAGTGACTTATAGTTGTTCTTGCTTCCACTCCTCCATCAGTAGAATAGCCCCCTGACGCTGTTTGCTGTTGACTAGGGGAGTGCAAGTGATGCGGCACCGGATGCTTCGGCCCCGTCGATTAATTGCATCCAGGAACAATTCTTGGTACTCTGCCTCGCCACTCAACGCATTTTCAATGGTTGCTTGCAGGCGCTCGACGGGTAGGCCAATATCTAGGTCCAAGAAAAGTTGTCCCTCTACTTCGTCGCTGCGTAGGCCCCATAGCTCTTCAGCTTGATGATTCCAGATCGAGATGCTGGTATCGCGGTTGAGCACGACAATGCCGGTCCGCAACCCCGTCAAGATCGACTCTAAAAAGGCATTAGTATCGTTCAGTTCTTCAGTTCGTTCGCGCAATTCTTCGTTGATGGCCTGGAGTTCTTCGTTGGTCGATTGCAGTTCCTCATTCATGGTCTCCATCTCTTCGTTGGTAGACTGCAGTTCCTCATTGGTGGTTTCTAGTTCTTCGACCGTCGATTGCAGTTCCTCGTTGGTGGTTTCTAGTTCTTCATTGGTCGATTGCAGTTCTTCGGAAGCAGTTTCGAGTTCCTGGTTAGAGCGTTGCAGCTCAAGTCGCAAACGGTTGTAGCGAGTGACATCTGTGAAGCTGATGCTAGCGCCCAACGATTCACCATCGGCATCAAGCAAGGGGGCAACCTGTACATCGAGAAATTGCAGTTCCTCTGCGCTGGTATTGTGTTCGATGTTGCGCAGATCAATGACTTTACCGCTGCGCATTGCCTCGTCAATGCGCGAGCGCAATTCTATCGGCTGATAGGACAGCGCTAGATCGTGAAAAGGACGGCCCACATCCCGCTGCTTGAGATCAAACAGGTGGCGTGCTTGTTCGTTAACTAGCACTAGTGTGCCTGCGGCATTCACCACAACCTGAGCCAGTGGCATGGCGTCAAAGCTGGCTTCTCGCATCCGAATCTGTCGAGCTAAAGTGCTGCCCACGGTTTCATCCCCCGACTGCGCTAGAACTAGTAGCCGGTCTCGTAAATTTAACTTTGAACTCTTCAGAAAAACGCGATGTTTCAAGTTCAAGGGCGTGAACAAGTTGGCATGGGCCAGCAACATTTCTGCTTTGCCTAAAAACAGAAAGCAATCGTCGTTGAGTGCAAAGTGAAACCGAGATAACACCCGCGATTGGGTCTCTGAGTTGAAATACATCAAGACGTTGCGGCAGATCAGCAGATCTAGATGGGAGATCGGCGCGTCTTGGATCAGATCGTGACGACCAAAAATCACACAACGGCGCAAGTCATTGCGAAAGGCATAGCGGCCACCTACGAACTCAAAGTATTTTCGGGTTAGCTCCTCAGGCAGAACTTGGAGGGCTTTGGCGCTGTAGGTAGCTTGGCGCGCCTCGGCCAGGGCTTCTTCGTCTAGATCGGTGGCGTAGATTTTTACCTGGTTGCGAAAAGCGTCTATGCCCAAAGCTTCGGCTAGCACAATTGCCAGCGTGTAGGCTTCTTCGCCGGAGGCACAACCTGCACTCCAGGCGCGAATCTGTTGCCCCCCTGATTTGTTAGCCAGGATCTGAGGAATGACCTCCTGAGCCAAGTAGCTCCAGGCTTCAGCATCTCGAAACAGAGCCGTCACGTTAATCAGGATCGTGTTGAAGAGCTGGGTAAATTCGTCGGGATACACCTCTAGACGATCCAGATAATCTTCATAAGCTTCCATGCCCAACTCCTGCATCCGTCGGTTTACCCGACGCACGAGGCTAGAGCGCTTGTAGCCTGTGAAGTCAAAGCCACGACCACGCTTGATGTATTCCAAAAGGGAGTCGAGTCCCTGCTCGGCCTCAGCCTTGCTCATTTCAATCTCCAGTTCCCCACTGAGACACAAGTGCCCCAAATACCTGTACCGAAATCAAAGACAAAACAAACCTGCCTTGATGGTCGTAATAGCTGAAATGCACTGCTAAACACTGCTAAGCATTGTTAAAAGTGACTTAAAGTTCAGTAGAAAGTCTAGTAGACCAAACAGACTCCCCTAACCCTCCAAATACTGAACTTTGCGTAGAGCTACCGGGCGAGTGTAGTCTACGACATCTTTACAATATATGGGTTCAAGAGACGACCTAAAAGATGGTCCAAAGGCTGGCCTAAAAGCCGGTCCAGGAGCTGGTCCAGGATTTGGTCCAAGAGCTGGTCTTAAGAGGCGGCCCAAAATGTCGCCTTAAAGACGGCTTCAAGCCAGGGTCAAGTGATGAGGTGTCAAGCGATGAAGGTCTTAAGCGGTGAGGTCTCAAGCGAGCAGGTCACTACAGCTACCATCCCCTAAAGCCTAGCCCATCGCTATAGGTGCCAATTTTGCCTGCTGGCTAAGCTGATTGGGTAACGTCTCGATCCTGTGACCAAGGAGGCCGAGAAGACCATGTCCGCTCAGCAAGGCCCAGAGCCCAAAAACCCAGAGCCCAAAAACCCAGAGCCCAAAAACCCAGAGCCCGAAACCTCAAAGCCCGAAACTCCAGAACGCCCAACCTCAAAGGACCAGATCCCAAAGATCAGGACCCCTGACCACCAAATTTCAAAGAAAAACGCCGAGGCCGCTGTTGAGCACGCAGCATTGGCTCAGAAGCAGGGGCTGGTTCTCAAGAAGACAGGCCAGATCATTCAGGCTCACGGGGGCCACAGTGAAGAAGCAGGCAAGGAAATTGAGGCCCACGGCAAAGCTTCTATAGAGCATGCTGAGGCTTCGCTGGCTGAGGCAGCGACGGCTTTGGAGGAAGGCTCAACCCAGGCATTTGTCAATGCTGCGATTGAGCATGTGCTGGCGAATAAAGAGCATATAGAAGCAGCAAAGAAGTACGCTGAAGCGACCCAAGAGCACCTAGAAGAAACGCGCCGAGCTATAGAGCTATCAAAGAAGTTTCTGAAGCAGGAATAAATGCGGCTGGCCCCCCTAGCCCCCCAATTCTGGGGGGGACCGGAGTAGGCCCCCCTAACCCCCAATTCTGGGGGGACCGGAGCAGGCGTTGGAGTTGGTGTAGGCCCCCCTAGCCCCCCAATTCTGGGGGGAACCGGAGCAAGTGTTGGAGCTGGAGTAGGTGGAGCCTCTCTGGTTCCTTGCCTCTGGGGCTAGTTCTAAGCTGAATAAAAGTCAAAGTCCCCCAGAATTGGGGGATTTAGGGGGCCAATCCGATCTGGGAGATCTAAAGGGCCAATCCGAATTGCAAGATCCAGGGGGCCAATCCGAATCAGGAGCAAGCGCAGGTTTACGGCCCAATACTTTCGTGAAGCGAGCTAAGTAGATTCAGACACTCTTCTTGGCTCAAGGTTCTCGACTCGAACATTTCCGTCAAGACTTGGCCTACAGAGTTGCATACCTGAGCGTGATCGACAAAAGTACAAGCCAGCCAGGTTGCCTCTCCAAGAGTTGGTCGCATTGGCAATATCCAGTGATCGACCATTGGCTTCCAGCCTTGTAGAGTATTTGCCATGTAGATAACGTGGCCCCTGTAGTTAAAGGCAACCCGCTCATTGTCAGCCCCGACCTTAATAACGCCTTGGCCTTGAGATTGGTTTGCTGGTTCTTGGTATGACGCTGCTGAGCGGCTAGTTTGAGGCGGTAGGTCCTGATCAATCTGATGGAGCTGTGTGCGGCTCGCCTGGACGCGCTGCCGCAGTTTTTGGGAGCGTATCCGCAGTTCTTCCGCTTCTCTAGTAACTTGCAGTGCCTGGTTGGAGAGTTCTGCACTGCGTTGGCAGCAATGGGCTGCCAGTTTTTGGGGCGACTTGATCTGTTGGCATAATTTAGCTGCTCTAGCCCGTAAAGCCGCTGCTGTAGACCGCTGTTGGCTAAAATCTTTGCTTGGCACAATTCCGCTCTCGATCACAATATCTGCTGCTGGACAAGCTGAGCTCACAAGGTAGACACAGGTTCTCTCAACCAGAGGCTTGTTCCTTGCCGTTTAACCCCACTATCAACTCCTTTTAAGGTGTTTGAGCTTTGTATGGCTCTAAATACCTGAGCCTATTTTAGCTATGAATAATCAAGCCCTGTAAAGAAATTATTAAGATTTTTGACACTAAATATCTTGCTCCTCTAATGAACCTAGACACCTATCTTCATCAGATATGCGCCTAGGTCCATTAGTGTTGAGCGTTACAAAAGTATGAACAGGCGCAAGCCTGGCTCTTTGTAGCTTGCTACTGATAGCTACTCAGGGCTTACTACTTATATTTGCTACTCAGGGCTTGCTGCTTGGGGCTTGCTACTCAGGGCTTGTCCTGGTTTCCCCCATCACTTCAGCAAACTTGCTGATCGGGCTTTGGCCATCGCCCTGGTCATTAATCAGCACTCGTCGGATCACCTCGGCTCGCTCCTTGGCATCCTGAGACTGCTCTTGAAAGGTTATTGCACTGATGCCGTGGTTGCGCTTTCTGGCTCGCTCGGCCAGCCGCTCCGTTAGCGCTGCTTTCTCTTCTAGCGCCCGCAGAGCCTGCCAGAGGGCATCTTCTAGAGCGTCAGTCTGCTCCGAGAGCAATGTCTGGCTTGAGTAAGCATGACCCACCCGGCAGCGAAAGCGCAGCAGCATACCATCCTGCAATTCCCACAGGGCACCGCCGCACTCTGGACAAGCGAAGCCCGAAGGCGTCCCCGCTCGCTCCTGCTGGTGTAGGGTTTCTGGTTGCAGCTCTACTAGATCAGCTTCAATATCTAGCTGCTCATCTGTTTCGTCATCCATCCTTTTTCCTCCTTGCACTGGAGTTCTGGCCAACTCTACAAGGGCCGGTGCAATCTTTGACAGAGGTAGGACCTGGTCAACATCAACATGTTCAATGGCACTGCGCGGCATGCTGGGAAACAGCGCATCGGCAGGGTCTTGAACTATCGCTATGCCCCCCTTGAGCTTGACGGTTTGTAGTCCTGCGGTGCCGTCATCGAGCATGCCAGAAAGAACTACACCCACTACCCGAGGGCCATAAACTCTAGCGGCTGAACGAAACAGTGGGTCTATAGAGGGCCGATATGTGTTCTCTTTGGGGCCTCTCACGATGTGAATGAAGCCCTGTTTAACTAACAGATGTTGGTCAGGCGGCGCGATGTAGATCTGCCCTCGCTCAAAGACCTGGCCGTCTACCGGGTGTCTAGCCGGTAGAGAGCCATGACGCTTGAGGATTTTGGGCAAAACGCTCGTGCCTGAAGCAGAGATATGTAGGACGATAAAAATGCTAGCTGGCAAGTCTTCAGGCAAATTGCTCACCAGCTGGATCAACGCTTCGACTCCACCGGCAGAAGCGCCAATCACGATAATGTCATGTCCAATCATTGGCCCGCCTTTTGCTGGCGCTGAAACTGATAGGGTCTGAACTCGTATCGAGGTTTTGTAGTCAAATTCGCTCCGGGACTCCTACCCATCTCCGTAGGAACTCAAATCTGACTTGCCTTCCCCACCGGGGAGAGATTGGGGGAGGAGGCGGTTTAAAATCGCTAGGCTCACCTAGCCCAGTAAAACCAGAGAATCCTGTTTGCCAGCCTCGTTTGCCAGTCTCAACCAAATAATGATTTAAAACGGCTGTCAAAAGGCTCCATCAAAGGTCTCAATTTCCGCGTGGAAACTGTCTGAAGCCTGGTGATTGTGCTCCCGGTTGACGCTGGGCTGGCGTCAACTGGGACCTTGTGAATCTAATTGATGAGTTTGCTAGATGAGTTGGCTAAAAGCTGGTGCCGTCCTGCAATCCAGCTTTTAGAGTGATATGGCGGTCGGGACCGACATCAATTTTGCCTTGCTTTTGCAACTGCCTGAGCAGGCGAGTAACCGTGACGCGAGTGGTGGAGCAAGCGCTGGCAAGGTCTTCATGGGTGAGCCGGACGCTCAAGCGCACTCCCTGCTCTACGGGGCGCCCAAATTCTTTGCCAAAGAGTTGCAACAGCCGACAGAGACGGTCGGGAACATGCCGATAGCCCACGATTGCGAGCAAAGTCTCCGCCTGGTGCAGCCGTTGAGTCACCTGAGGAAAAAGCATTTGAACCAAATCGGGCGAGGTTGCCAGCTCGGCTATAGGAATGGCGACCAGCTCAACTGTGTCTGAGAGCGCAACGGCTTGATAAACCGACAGTGTCGTTAAGATGGGGCCAAATAGCGTGGATGAGCCGGCCAGACCGATTAAAATCTCCTCGCCGTTGTCACTGAGCGTGCTGAGCTTGACCACGCCCCGCTGCACTTGCCAAATTGAATGCAAGTTGAGCGGCACCAACTCACCGCGCATGTAGGTCTGCGCAGGGCGCTCCTGTTTGGGCGTGCTGTCTGGGGCTGTTTCTGGAGGAGTGGAGCTGCTGCTGATCTCGCGGATCAGCCAGCGCAGACCCACTAAGCTGTGGCTTGCATTGCGGATGGCGACGACCTTGATCGCGGCTCGGACGGGTTGGCGGTCGCGCGGTTGCAGCTCAAATTGCCACTCCTGTTGACTCCAGTCGCTCTTTGCTAACTGGCTCAACTTGGTCCGAAAAGCTGGGCGATGCACTTCGGCAATGTAAATAGTTAAGGGCTTGCCGACCAGGAACTTTTGTAAGACGCCAACCTGTCGTGCTGCTGCCGCATTGGCCTGCTCGATGTTGCCGCGCGTATCAGTGATGAAATAGCCGTCTGGCGCGTAGTCAAACAGTTCTTGATAACGCTGACGCTCCAGTTCAATGGCCTGACGGGTTGCGGCTAGTTCCTCGTTTTGTTGGCATAAGGTTTCGACTGCCACGGTCAGCTCTTCGGAGGCAATGCCAAGCCCTCTAAAAACATCTGGCAAGACTTCCTGCTGCTGCATACCCGTTTGGTCGGACTCCTCGAACAGCTTGGCCAAACGGCTCTGCATTAACTCAATATGTTGCAGAAACGGAGGCAAAGAGGTTTTGGAGGCCTCATCTATGGCCAAACTTGCCAAGGCAAGTTTGGCCATAGATGAATCTTCTTGAGTTTCGTCAGTTTCAGCCCCGTATATATCTAGATCTGGGTGTAGATTGGCGAAAACCTCTGCAAACGGTCTACCCGCTTGTAGTTGCTCAACCAATTCCAGGAGTTGATCCGCGACAGCCGCAGGGACCTGAATCGTTTGTAGAGAGTCTGACTTCTGTTGAAGTTGAAGTCGCAGATTCGAGCGACCATTGGCTGTGTTGCCTGACACCACTGGTAAACCTCCGCAGTTGTGGACCATTCTCTGTTGAGATTTTCGGGCTGAACTCTAGTGGAAGTCTGATTAGAATCTGAGGAATGGCTGCTAACAACAGCTTTGAAGCCAAATAGCTTTGCGTGGCCTCTCCCTAAGGTTAACTATACTCAAACCTGTTTAATCTTTTGATCCAAAAGAGAGACAAGTTTTATTAACAGCAGGCCTGATTTTGTTACTTGCCCAGTTCTCTAGCCAAATATTCTGGGTAACAGTTGTTATTCAGAGGCTCCAATATCTGAAATGTCTTTAAGAAGCGGCATTCGTTGGCTTGCAAAGACATCGCTGACTGAAGCAGATATTTTGGCCTTGCCATCAGTTTCTGTATCTTTAATGACTAGTAGCGACCTCAAACTCATAAGGTTGGTTCACTATGAGCCAGATATGAGCCAGATTGGATACTCAAGCTTGCTTAAAGATACCTAGATCAAAATAAATTTTGGTTAGGCGCATTCCTATATGTAGCTAAGCAATTCGCTGAGCATTAATAAAATCGGCCTTAATTGTTTTAACGGTCGAAACGAGGCTGCGAGTCGGTACTTGGCTCCGGTCCTGGTGCCGGTTGCTCCTCGGCTGTTCGCGGTTCTGGCTCAAAGGCTGGCTCTGGCTGGGCTGGTTCCGATTGCAGCTGGTTGTTCCATTGGTCAATTGCAGTTTGAGCCTCGTTGCTCAGGTTGCTGCGTCGAACTCGCCGCGCCGTACCAATCGCCTGTCTCAGCTCACCCTGCTCTGCCAGATCGTAAGCTTCGGTCAAAATGCTCTGCTCCTCAGCCTCCCTGAGCTTGGCCTGGGCTCCATCGATCAAGGCTTGCGCGTCATAATAAAGCGCTCGGCCTCGCCCGATCCGCTCGGCTGCGGCAATTCCCTCGCTCAAGGCCCCGGCCTCGATCAGCTCGGTTGCCCGCTCCAAGACGGGCCGATCTTCAATCAGCTCGATGCCGTTGCGCCAATCAGCAATCAAGCCGCGAGCCTTGTCATGCAGCGCCCGGTCTTCCTCAATCTGCTGAGCAGCAAGAATTGCCGCTTCCAGCGCCGGGATGGTGCCTGCCCGTGCTATCTCGCGAGCCTGATCCAGAATCGGCTGGTCTTCAAACCGCTCAATATCTTTACGCCACTGGGCCACAAAGGTCTGGGCTCGGACCCGGTAGGGCCGTCCAGGTTGTACAGCTGAGGCTGAGGCAATCGCTGCGCGCAAAGTTGCAGTATTCGGGAAGGTCGATAGCAAACGGCCCAGATCGAGCAAGGTGAGATCGGGCAGTTCGGCTTTCCAGGTCGCTAGTTGAGTCTGAGCGCGCTTGTGCAAAGGCCGATCTGGGGCAATCTGTCGAGCTTCGGCGCGTGCCAGCAGATGCCCAAAGAAGGTATTGGACCAAGCCCAACGCTGTGCCCGAGCTAATACGGCGAAATCTTCGGCCTCGGCCTGGTTAGACAAACCCTTGGGCACCAGCTCGGCCAGTTCCACAGCGCCAGCAGCATCTTTTGCGTCTAGACGCTCTTGGGCCAGGGTCAATAACTGACGCCCCCAAATACTGATATCCGACTGTGCCGACTTACGCACGATCCGGTCTGGGCCAATCGTCTGGGCAATCTCAATTGCCTTCAGCAGTTGCTCGGGTGTGCCTTCTTCTGCCAGTTCGCGGGCCTCTTCCAGACGCTCGGCAGCACCCCGCTCTTCTTTAATTTGGGCCAGGAGCTTGTCGAGCTTCTGCTGCCGCGAGATACCGCCAGGCGCACCGACCAGCAGACGAACTTGGGCCTCTGCCTCGTCCCACTGCTGATTGCGTAGAGCGATCTGAACTCTCTGGTCGATTGCCCCAGCCCACTGCTCGCCCTGCTGCCAGAGAGCTTTGGCCTCGTCAGCAGAAGCCCGCACTTCTACGCTGCTAGGGATGCGATCCACTAGGCCAATCGCGCCCTTGAGATCGCCTTGTTCTGCCTTCTCGTCGGCTAGTTCCAACAAACGCCTAGACCAGCGCTCCAGAGATTGGCTTGCTTCTGCTTTCAGAGGCGAGCTGCTGGGAACCTGCTTGGCAAGGTCAATGGCCTTAATCAGTTGAGCCGCGCTGCCATCTTGAGCCAGCAAACGCGCGCAATAGATTCGTTGCGAGTCCGCCGCACCACTATCTAGGCTCTTGCAATCCGGAGTCTGCGGTACCTGAATAATGGCCTGAAAGGCGCTGAGCCCAACCAGAGCTGCGACCAAAAGGCCAGCGCTGGTACCAAGCGTCCAGTAAAAACTGAGCAAGTTTTGGGACGTCCGCGGGGACGAGCCAGAATCTGAGGGTGCTTTTGAGGAAGCTTTTCCTTGGTTGATACTCATGACACAAAAATGATCAGCGGCAGAGTACCCACCCACTTGCCTGTTTTGCTTCACCATCGAAGCGAGGCTTCTAAGAAAGGTTACAGCATTTTTGTGATTTGAGCCTACCCATCGTGAAGATGAGCAGGCGTGAAGAGAGACCTGGCAATTGAAATCGCGGCTAGATAAGGCAAAGTCCGCCTGGTTCTAAACGACGCCGGACTGGGGTGGCAGGAGCTGGACGCCGACATCGCTGGGTTTGAGCACGCGGCCCAGGGGTCTGCCTTTGCGCAGTTCCCAGTGCAGGTGAGGTCCGCTGGAGCGTCCGCTCGATCCGACCAAACCTAAAAGTTGCCCTTGCTGGACGGCTTGGCCGACGCGGACCGGCAATCCTGGCAATAAATGTAGATAGCGGCCAAATAGGCCATTGGCATACTGAACGACAACGTAGTTGCCACCTCGGCCACCACAACCCGAAGCCAAGCTGCCATAGGCGGGGCAGGAGTCATTTAGCTTGACTACTTGGCCAGTGGCACCAGCCTGGACTGGCGTGCCTGCCTGGACAGCAATATCAACGCCCTTGTGTCTGCCACCTCGGGCTCCCACACCGTCGCCGACGATGCCAACGCAGGGCTGAAGGAAAGCTTTGTACTCAGATCTGAGGTATTCCGATTGGAAATTAGAGGACTCAATGACCGCAGGCAGTACCAGCTTACTCTCGGGCTGAGGCAGTTCAGGCGCGGGATGTAAAATCCGAGAGGTTAGCAAGACCAGGAAGAAGGTCACAAAGAAACGCGCTAAATTCACCAAAATTGGGGACGCTCGTAGCTCGGTAAGGTGCTAGGGCAGCATACCCCTTCTTGTGACCACGACAACAAGTAGATAGTTTAGGTCTACGGCGTCTACCGAAAGACATAAAGTATGCAGTAGTCCAGCTACTGAAAACAGGTGAAAGGCGCAAACAGGCATGGCAACTAACTCTCAGGCTTCGGCTGGAAATGGCTGAGAGTGCTCCTAACGCCTGCTTAAGCAGGAAAAGTTGTCACAAAACTATACAGCGCAACATAGCGCCGCTAGGTTCTATTTCCTATGACATAGACCGGAACTAGAGCCAGATTTGAGCCGAGCGCAGACCGCTCAAGCCACCAGAGTTGCGATGGAACGTGCAGGAGTACGGTTGAGGGTAAGGTCAGCCTGTGCCTTCACCCAGACCTCACGGAAGCTGTAGGTAAGCGCCAGATCACAGCCCTGAGAATCTAGCCAGTCGCAGACTGTAGCAGCCATTGCTTCTGTGATTGCTTCTATCGGCATGCCAGCCGTTCCAAACGCATAGGACTGGGAGAAAAACAGAGACTCAAGAACGAAGCTCCGGCCTAGCTCAAATGCTAAAAACTCTTCACCAATACGGTAAGTCTGAACTTCCATTGCCTGAACCCCCCATCAACCTGGTCTGCCCGAACGGATGCACCTGGCCTAACCTGATCACAGCGGAGGTGCTTGTCCCCAAACTTCTACCGTTTGGTGGATACTACGGATGATTCTGTCCCAAGTACCATCGGCGTTGACGTGCATCTACACCCTAGGAGGCGCTGTCTCTGGCTAACCTGCGGCTGAACTCTTAATTGCTGACTAGAACTGCTGATTGGTGCAATTCGCGTAACTTCAGGTAGCACTCATGGAAATTCTTGGCTTTGTTCATCCCCGGCGAACCCGTGAGCAGCTCTATATCGGCGAGGCCAACGTAGGCGAGACTGGCGCCTCTAAGGCGGAGGCAACCTCAAAGCCCGCTAACTCAGGACGGCATCACCTGTCGCGACCTGCGACAACAGGGGGGTTAACGCTTCTGCTCACCCTCCTCTCTGGTCTAGGTACTAGTGCTATAGCGGCAACCAACCTCTGGGATTCAGGATCGGAGGTGGAGCAAATTCAAAGAGCCCTCAAGCTACCGGTGACTGGTGGTTTTGGCCCCAAAACGCAACAGGCAGTTAAGCGATTTCAGCGCAGCCGGGGGCTAACCCCCGATGGCATTGTCGGCGCTCAAACTAGGCGGCTCTTGCTGGGCACGCCAGCGACCAGCAGACGGCGCAACACCAATGCCAACACCAATGCCAGTAACAGCAGCCGCAACGTCTCTAGTAGCGCCCGCAATACTGAGGCAAGAAGCGAAGCCAATACCAGCAGCAATCCCTGTCCCCACGGCACGTCAGCAACGCAGAAGTTGCTGAGTGCTCAAGGTTTCTATGGCGGCGCGGTTGATGGGGTCTGTGGTCCCAGAACTCAAGCTGCGATAGTGGCAGCTCAACGCAGCTATGGCCTGTCTCAGGATGGCGTTGCTGGTAACCGGACGATTCGAGCCTTGCGAGGAGGCAGCTCAAGTCAAGACTCTACTGTCGCTAGCACACCCAGCGAAGAAACCAGAGCCAATGCAAGTGCCGACGTTAGCTCCGATGAGGTCATTAGACTGCAACGCCTGCTGCAATCCCGAAACTTTTACGAGGGGCCTATTGATGGTATCTACGGGCCCAGTACCGAAGCCGCTGTGTTTGCAGCCCAGCGCTACTATGGGCTGACTGTAGATGGCGTTGCTGGTTCGCAAACTCTGGCAGCTCTGGAATCAACTACCGTCGCCGCTAGCAATCGCGTAGTCGATGACTTTGTTCCCAGTTCTGTTGATGTTGAGGAGTTGCAGGGTCTACTGGCAGAGCGGGGGTTTTATGTAGGCCTGCTTGATGGCGTCTACGGTCCGACAACGCGGGATGCCGTGGCGAGGGCTCAACGTTACTACGGCCTGCCCGAAGATGGGGTTGCAGGACCGCAGACGATAGCAGCGTTGCGTCCATAGGTGGCTCACATAGCCTAAATCCAGCTTGACCAATGGATTGACCAAGAGTGTGGGGCGATTAGAGCTGGGGGATTGGTTCTGTGCAGACAGAACCAACCCTTGATCGCAATCAGCTATGTAGCCCCTAAACAAAGCAGCATAAAGTGGCTACATCAATGCTGGCTATTCGTCGGTTGGTATTGGCTGCAACTAAGTTGCGCCCTTGTCACACTCTTACGCTGCCCAAGCTGCTTAAAACTCCTGCTTAGAACTCAGAGTAACTCTGTCGCTAGATCATTTCGTACAGCCAGCGCTTGAAATTAAACTAGCCAATGTTGTTTTGGCAGTCGAAAACTCTTGGAACCTATAGAGACGGCCTTGCTGCTATCGCCGCCACTACTGCTGCCTGCATCGCCTAAAATCAGTGCTATACGAACTAGGGTGAGCTGAGGCTATGCAAACACTGCATTTCTCCTCTTCCGAACAGGCGGAGCAATTTCGTCAGCTTCAGGCCCGATTACGAGACAGTTGGTTAGAGATTGATCAGTTTGACCGGAGTGACTACGACATTTTGGTCGTGCCTTCTCTTAGTTTGGACCAGCGAGAACTGACCAAGATTCAGGGCGTTCATTACTACGAGGAGCGACTGCTATTTTCGCTCATTCGCTTGCGCAATCCGCGAGCTCGGCTGGTTTATGTCTCCTCGCAACCGCTGCATCCTAGTATCGTTGATTACTATTTGCATTTGCTACCGGGTATTCCTTTCTCTCATGCCCGTGAGCGCTTGCTGCTGCTGTCACCTTATGATGCTTCTGATAAGCCTTTAACTCAGAAGATTTTGGAGCGTCCTCGCCTGATCGAGCGGATGCGTCAGGCTATTCGGCCCCAAAAGTCCTACATGATCTGTTTTAATTCAACGGCCTTAGAGCGCGATCTATCAGTGCAGTTAGATATTCCGCTGTTTGCTGTTGATCCAGATCTCCTTTACTGGGGTACCAAAGGTGGGAGCCGTCAGATTTTTGCGGAGTGTGATGTGCCCCATCCCGATGGCAGCGGCACGGTTTGGAATGGCCAAGATTTAGCCGTTGCGTCGGCAGATCTCTGGGAGCGTCAGCCCTCTTTGAAGCGGATGGTAGTCAAACTCAATGAGGGCTTTTCTGGTGAGGGAAATGCTCTATTGGATCTCAAGCCACTGCAATCAATTAACCCTCAATCTCATACAGAGCGAGCGGCTATTCTTCACCAGCGCTTTGAGAATTTGAGTTTTCAAGCCAAGAATGAAAACTGGACCAATTTCTCCAACCGTATTCCTGAAATTGGCGCAATTGTTGAAGCCTTTGTTGAAGGAGAACAGAAGCGATCTCCCAGTGTTCAAGGCCGAATTGCACCCAGTGGGGAAGTTGAAATTGTCTCGACCCACGATCAGATTTTAGGGGGTCCTGATGGTCAAGTCTTTCTCGGTTGTACATTTCCTGCTGATGAGGCTTATCGCCTTCAATTGCAAGAAATAGGGCTGCGCATTGGTAAGAACTTAGCGGCTAAAGGGGCATTAGAGCGCTTCGCTGTCGATTTTTTGGCGATTCCTGAAGGCGATCGTTGGGATTTACAAGCAATTGAAATCAACTTGCGCAAAGGGGGGACTACTCACCCACTGATGACGCTGCAGTTTCTGACTAATGGCCGTTATGATCTCTCAACTGGTCTGTTTTACAGCCAGCAGGGTCGCCCGAAGTACTACATGGCTTCAGACAATTTGCAGAAAGAGCGTTATCGGGGGCTACTGCCAGATGACTTGATGGATATTATGGCCCATCACCAGCTTCATTTTGATCGCTGTACTGAGACCGGTACTGTCTTTCACTTAATGGGTTGTCTGTCAGAGTTCGGTAAGCTAGGGCTCACCTGCATCGGTAATTCACCGCAACAGGCCGAAGATATTTATAACCAGGTTGTGAATGCTTTGGATCAGGAAACCCAGGCTGCTGTTCAGCAAGCTGCTGATTCCTCATCACCGGGTATCCCAATCAGCTGGCGTAAGCAGGGCTAGCTTTGCTTGCACCCCTAGCCCCAAAATAAACTCCAAAACAAACCTCCAAATAAGCCCAACTCAGCCCAGAGGTAGACCGCCTTTGGGCAATTTACCGGGTGCCCAGCCCTACTCCTAGAAACAGGAAGGGGGCAGCAGTTGGCACATTAATTGGCACAGACATTGGCATAGTCACGAAAGCTGGTCAACGGCTGCTTCTAGTTTTGGCCTGTAGCTGTAACTTTGCTTATGGCTTCAGTGGCCTTTATCCTGAGTTGGTGAGGTGTGGGTGGGTATGGTGCGCAATCAGGTTTGGCAGGCTCTGGTGGTCGGGTTCAGTTTGGTCTTAAGCGCTGAGTCATTGCAGGCTTCTCGCGTGCTGGCTCAAGTTGCTCCTGCAATATCTGTAGAAGCAGGAAGACAGAGTTCAGACCAAACGGCCGCTCAGGCACGTTGGGATCGAGCAATGCAGTTGGCCAGCCAGGCTAGACAACTCCAGCAAACTACCCGTCCCTTTGTTCAAACCTGGCAACAGGAGCGCTCGTTATGGCAACAAGCACTTGCCTCATTGAGTGAGATTGAACGGACTTCTGAGTTAGCCGCACCAGCTTTGCAAAAAGCCCAGGAATATCAAGCTTACCTAGATCAGGTCACTCAACAATTAGAGACTGCACAGGCAAACTTCTTGCCGACAATTGTGCGTCGCAGTGGCCTGTCTGCTCAAACCATGATTACGATTTGCACGCTTTCAAGGGAGTGCCGTCGGTTGCGGGGTGACACTCCCCCAGCTAGTCCAGCCAGTTTGATCAAAGTGCCTGTAGCTGTGGCCTTGATGCACAAAGTTACGACTGAAAATATTGATCTCGATAGCCTCATCTATGTCAACCCAGGCAACTTTACAGAAGATGCTGCGGCCATTCGAGTGGGGCGACGTTATTCTTTACGAACGCTACTCGTGCAAATGATTGCGCGGAGCAGTAACATCGCGACTAATCAGTTGATTGACTACCTAGGACAGGATTATATTAATCAAGTTCTACAAGAGCGCGGCTACCGTGTCACCCGCGTGAATCATAAGCTTACCGGAGCTAGCACAGTACCAATTAATCCTGGCTACACCGTCAATCAAATCACCAGTGATGAACTCACGGAAATGATGGTTCAAATCTACAACCGGGAACATGCTGGCGATGATGTGATCGTTGACGCGCTCAGCCGTCAGTACGATCAGTGGTTGGGAATTGCTGCTTTACGAGGCTCTACCGCGCGTTGGCTGGGCGAAAAAACGGGACAAAACTCTAAAGCTCTAGGAACAACGCTGGCTTTGGAGCTAAATGGTGAGCGTTACATCATTACCGTGATTGATAATCGCGGGGCTAGGGACCAAAACATTCGTCGCTGCATCGCGCAGATTTCAGACTACATTAGTCGCATGACGGAGTTCTAGCATTCCTTTGAGCCCCGCATCAAGACTTGAGGCTCAGCCACCCGCGGCAAAGGTGAGCATGACAATGATTGACAGCAAAAGACCGGGGCTCAACAGCATAATTAGAGTAAAGAGTTCACTGTTTTCCATCGTTTTATCCTTTTAAAGCTAAAGTAACTGTTAAGAGCCTCGACTGATTCTCAACCCTGCTCGACGCAATCATAACAGACCTATTTTGAGGTTGCTAGGCGCTACATTGGCTAGTGGGCAACCCTCGACTGACGGCAGATTTTAAACGCGCACAGCATGAACTGTGGGTTTTCTAGGGATCAGTTGATTGTCTAGCCGTTCATCTTTAGAAAGGTTTAAGTTACTGGGGGTTAAATAATTTTTAGACTACTGCTTAAGCGAGGTTGGAATTGCAGGAAATAAACCGCTCAATTGGAGAGTTTTTACGCAACTTCGCCCTATTTTCGACGCCTATTCGCTTTGCCTTTGCTGATAGTTTCTAGTGGCTGCGATTAAAGGGCTGCATTATTTCAGGTAAACTAATGTAAAGCATTCTCAGTGAGCGGACTCCAGCTATGCGGCTGATTCTAATGACCGGCAAGGGTGGTGTGGGCAAGACCTCTGTGGCAGCCGCCACAGGTCTGCGCTGTGCTGAACTGGGGTACCGCACTCTGGTTTTAAGCACTGACCCTGCTCACTCTCTAGCAGATAGCTTCGATACTGAACTTAGCCACGACCCCCGCGAGGTCCGACCCAATCTGTGGGGGGCAGAATTGGATGCCCTAATGGAGTTGGAGAGCAACTGGGGTTCGGTCAAGCGCTACATCACCGAGGTCCTTCAAGCGCGCGGCCTTGACGGAGTGCAAGCTCAAGAATTAGCCATTCTGCCGGGGATGGACGAAATTTTCGGCTTGGTACGAGTGAAGCGCCACTACGACGAGAATGAATTTGACGTTCTGATTATCGACTCGGCACCAACGGGTACAGCCCTGCGCTTGCTGAGTTTGCCAGAGGTTTCAGGCTGGTACATGCGCCGCTTCTTTTATCCAATGCGGGGTATGGCCAAGATGTTTACGCCAGTGTTTAACCCCCTGTTCAAACAGGTGACTGGCTTCTCACTACCGCAGGGCGAGGTGATTGATGCGCCCTACGAGTTCTATGAGCAGATTGAAGCTCTGGAGCGCATTCTTACAGACAACACCTATACAACTGTTCGTCTGGTAACCAATCCTGAAAAGATGGTGATTAAGGAGTCGCTGCGGGCTCACGCCTATCTGAGCCTATATAACGTGGCGACGGATTTAGTGATTGCCAATCGAATTTTGCCTGACACGGTTCAGGATCCCTATTTTGAGCGCTGGAAAACGGCACAGCAACACTACCGCCAGGAAATCCACGACAACTTCAGCCCTTTGCCGGTCAAAGAAGTACCCCTCTACTCGGAAGAGATGTGCGGCTTTGCAGCCCTTGAGCGTCTGAAAGATACGCTGTTTGAGGGTACAGAGGACCCCACCCAGGTTTACTACAAAGAGACAACACTCAATGTGGTCACTGAAAACGGTCAGTACCGCTTAGACCTCTACTTGCCAGGAATTCCTAAGGACCAGATTGAACTCAGCAAAACTGGAGACGAACTGAACATTCGCATTGGCAATCACCGCCGTAATCTAGTTCTGCCCCAGACTTTGGCAGCTTTGCAACCAGCCGGGGCAAAGATGGAGAACGACTACCTCAAGATCAGCTTCGCAGCTGCCTAGGTTTCGGATATGGTGATGGGTTAAGGGCAACTATTGCAGCAAGCCTAACCGTTTGTATGCAGGGGAAGAGAGTTCTGTAGAGCATTTTTGGAAAGCATCCGGTTAGTGATCTGCTCAGAGGGGAAAGGCTCTCTATGACGGTGGCTGAGCGGTTCAGCCCAAACACCTCAAGCCACGAGTAAGCATCACCACTGAATGAAGGGAGCTCCAAATGTCTAACAACGAAATGCTCAACAGAACCATCAGTTCGGTCCGCCTGATGCGTCCTATTTCTATCCGGGGTGCTGGTTCTTGGAGCGCTATTCCTACCTCTGGTGTGAACACCGTTCCACAAAACACACCAGTTACTGCTGAGGAAGTGCGCCGCAGAGTTGTCGTTGCCGCCAAGATGTATCTCGAAGATGATGAGACTTTTGGACGCAACGAAACCGGCACTTTTGAGATGAAGGCAGATCGAGTGATCGGTAGCCGCCAGCCCCAAGGCGTGATGACGATGATCAGAAGTATTGGTGGAGAATTGCGGGTTGAATTGGAAATGACTGCCATCGCTTTGACTGATGGACAAATCAGCTTGCATGGTGATGTCAAGTTGTACGAAGGCACTTCTGAGCAAACCAATGACTTAGACGGCCAAACTTCGTTCGACTTGTTTGTGCCTATCAATGACTTTGTGTCTCACTCAGTCAGAGTTGCAAATACAGATGAGGGTGGAGATTTCTCTGATATTACCCTTGCTGTGTCCAATTTCCCGGCTTAAACAAACAGCCTACTTAAAACAGTGATTGCGACCTAGTATCTCTTCCCCTCTACGCATTGTAGAGGGGATTTTTTGCTTTGCTACCAGATTACGAGAGACTGGTTAGAGGAAACTCAAACTAGAGCTGCAAGGGGGAAAACCTATGGACCTGAAGGGGCGATATCTACAAATTCACCAGCGTTTTTCAGCTCTTAAAGACTTTGAACTGGAAAGTTTAGCTCAATCGCGTGAGCTATTTAATTTAGATGCTAATCCGGTCACTCCTCGCAGCTTCGAAGTTTGGACAAGCTTGGCTGGTCTGCCATTACCTCAGCCTTTAACCAGCAGATTTCAGAGAATTGTGTCCAACGTGGAGGCAATTCTGCCAGCTGGAACACGATTTTACAAAGTTCCCCCAGCTAACTATCACTGGGAGCTATTTATCATCAAGCGCCCAAATGAAATAGTGGCTGCTGACCAGCTTCTACAGGTGGCAAAGTTGCTCCAGTCTGGGTTGCGCCAGCAGCCTTCTTTTACGCTCTCTTACCAAGGCTTTCTGATTACGGTTGACGGCACAGTTATCGTATCGGGGTATGGCGAATTTGACTCACTGCGTCAACAACTGCGTCAACAAATTCCCTTTGCATCAAAACGGCAATCTGAGCTGGGGCATATTTCACTGGGCCGTATTCTCGATCCAGTGGGTCAGAGCTGCTTTATACAACTGAAGCAGTTGGTTGAAGAATCACAAAACCAGTTTTATGGTGAATTTAAGATTGATCAGGTAAAGTACGTTCATGAACGGCAGTGGTACATGGAAGCATGGGAACTAGTCGCCGAATTGCGACTTCAAGATTGACTTGCCCTATTAATTTGAGATGCCTGAATTTCTGCATTTATCCCCCGTTTACCCTCCCATTTGCCGAACTAGAACGCTTTCTGATTTTTGAAGGCTTTGATGCCGTAGCAGTTCCTGGGCCAAGGCAAAGGCTTGAATCCGTAGCTCAGGAACTGCCGTCGTTTCCCAAAGATTGCCTTTTCGCAGTGGCCCCAAGGTAAACAACAGGCGAGAGGCGTTACCATTAGCATCAATTAAAGCCCCATTTGTTGCTACATCGAGGCCTAACCCCAAAGCATCGGAACGCAACAGGCCTTGCTGACACAGGCTAGTAATCAGTGGATGATGAAACTTGCGGTAGTCACACTCAGGACCGGTGCAGTTGATCACTCGGCTCGCCCACAGCCGTATTTGCTCCCGAGTATGGCGCTTGTGAAGCACAACTTCTACTCTCTCACAATCTTCCTGATAGCTCTGAATCCGGCCTGCGTGAAAAACTAGCTGGCCTGAGCGCAGCAGATCATTGATCTGCTTGGCAACTTGTGGAGCAATGCGATGACGATGAACTTCCCAATAGGGCCGTAGATGGCGGAGAAATCGTCGTCGCTCAACTTGAGATAAAGATTGCCAGAGTTCTTGAGTTAGGGGACGCAGGGTGTCGATCACGGCCCGCCAATCGTGTCCCTGCATAGCTGCACCTCGCACTTCTTGACGAACTTTTTGCATTAAAGCGCTAATCGTATACGGGAAAGTAGCATCTAAGAAGCTGGGATAAGGTTCCGTCGGTCGGTGAGACTGGGGCAGCAGGCCATGGCGTGAGACTACCTGAATTAAGCCTTGGTGTCCCTGCTCCTTGAGGGAAATTGCTAAATCAATTGCGGTCAGCCCTGAACCAATCAATAAGACTGGTTCAGTAGAGTTCAACCCGGTCAAGGCATCAGCAGACCAAGCAGACCTTCGATAACGCCGACTTTTGTAGAAGGAAGGGTCCCCAACGCGTGGATCGCTAGGAGGAAAATTCCCTAGGGCCAAAACAATTTTGTCTACCTGTAGGGTCTGATTATTTCTGAGGTATAGGGTTGCTCCCCCCATTGCTGCCGATGGCCCTTTAACGGTTGTGGGATGGATCGCAATGGCCTCGTTTGTAAGCCGTTCTAATTGCACATGGTTTGACGCAGATGCTTCAGCCTCTCCCAAAATCTCCTCAATGTAATCCCCATAAAGTTTACGAGGTACAAAGGCCTCTGGTCCTGCGCTCCAGCCTGGATTGAGCTCATCTGTACAGCCTTCTTTTTGGAGTCTTTGCAGCCAATTCAGAAAGTGATCAGGATGATCTGGAAAAGCGCTGATCTTGCCGGCTGGAACATTGAGTAAGTGAGCCGAACAGCGAGTTTTGTACGCCACTCCTCGACCTAGCTGAGTCTGCCGCTCAATCAGCTTGATGTTTAGAGGACGGGTTGCTCTATGCAGCAGATGAGCTGCAACCATGCAGCCGCTGAAGCCGCCACCAATAATAGCGATAGTCGTAGGAGTATCTTTCAACATAAAGCTCAGCCTGCGATTTTGTAGAG
Organism: Leptolyngbya sp. FACHB-261; assembly: GCF_014696065.1. NCBI lineage: Bacteria > Bacillati > Cyanobacteriota > Cyanophyceae > Leptolyngbyales > Leptolyngbyaceae > Leptolyngbya > Leptolyngbya sp. FACHB-261. Next base: position 52,523 of record NZ_JACJPL010000008.1, read on the forward strand.
CAATTTGATCGCTCACTAAATTAATAGGTACGCTAGCAGTTTCTATGCAGAGCTTTTTGCAGTAATTTTTACTTTTGAGCTGCCTAAATTGCTACTTTTGCCTCCGCATTTATTAACTCTCCATAAACGGATAGTAAGGGGACATTGCCCAGACTTGAGGCTCCTGCCCTGAAACAAGCTTGCTTTACAAGAATTGCTGTGCAACAATCTTGTCTTGATAGATTAGTACGGTATTCCGACCGATTTATCGCAGATATCTCTAAGGACCTGCTTTAGAGCACTATCGCTCACTCTCAAAAGCGCTGGAGACCAAAACATGGGCAAGACTCTAGAGGAAGTTTTAACTGCTAACGCTGCTTATGCTGAGAACTTTGGGAATAAAGCGGATCTACCCATGTCCCCTGGTCGCCGGTTTACAATTCTGACTTGTATGGATGCACGTCTCGATCCCGCGAAGCTAGCAGGGCTGGCTGAAGGAGATGCGCATGTGATCCGTAATGCGGGTGGTCGTGCCAGTGATGACGCAATCCGTTCCTTAGTCATCTCTTACAAATTATTAGGAACTCGTGAATGGTTTGTCATTCACCACACCAATTGTGGAATGGAAACCTTCTCTGATGAAACTATTCGCAGACTGTTGGCCAGTAGTTTAGAGACTGCTGTGCTGGGCGAGCAGGGTTGGCACGATCAAGGGGAAGGGCCTGGTTCGATTGAGGGTGAGTTTGTAGATTGGTTGACTATCCAAGACCCCAGGCAAAGTGTCTATACAGATGTTCAACGCATTCGTTCGCACCCCTTAGTACCTGAAACTATTTCTATTTACGGCTATCTCTATGATGTTCGGACGGGTCAACTAATTGAAGTGCCAGAAGCGACAGCAATTGGCAAAGTATTGCGGGGCTAATTTTTCTGCAATTCGGATAGCTGAGTTTCCTTCTAATCAGGAGTAACTGATGACTACTCTACCGACCGTAGACTCACTAGTCAGCACAGCCTGGCTGAATGACCATCTCCATGAGTCACAGATCCGGATTTTAGATGTGCGCGGTTACACCGGTCATGCCCCTGATGCCAGTGGAGCTTGGGTTAGTTCCTACCGAGACAGGCGAGAAGAGTATCAGGCAGCTCATCTGCCAGGAGCAATATTTGTTGACTGGACACGAGACATCACCGACGCGAGTGATCCTGTACCCGTTCAAGTTGCAACCGAAGAGCAGTTTGCCGCCTGGGCCTCTAGATTAGGAATTAGCAATGAGACACATGTGGTTATCTATGACCAACAGGGGCATTTGTTTGCTACTCGTCTCTGGTGGGTTTTCCTATACTATGGTCACGATCGAGTTTCTATCTTGGATGGGGGTTGGCAACAGTGGATTGCTGAGGGTCACCTGACTACGACCGAGGTACCTACAGTCGACCCAGTAACGTTCGTACCTCAGGTTCGCCCTGAACTGCGTAAAACAGTAGATGAAGTAGCTCAAATCAGTCAGACGAAAACTGCTCTCCTGATTGATGGACGCTCAGTTGAACAATACCGAGGCGACATTCCTTTAAGCGGGCGAGGGGGCCATATTCCAGGAGCCGTGAACTTACCTTCGTCGAAGTTTTGGAATCCGGAGACCGGCATTTGGAAGCAGCCCAAGGAACTAGCTGCTCTTCTTGAAGATGTTGGTGCAACAGAAGATCAGCCTGTCGTTGCCTACTGCAATGGTGGCGTTACTGCGACCACAGTTCTCTTCGCTCTCCACCGCGCTGGTTACACTAATTGGTCCAACTACGATGGCTCTTGGAATGAGTGGGGACGACGTAGCGACTTGCCGGTGAGACCAGCCCCCTAGAGGTGAGTAGTAGTCATTCTGCGGCCTGAGAATTGGCTATTGCACCTCGAATGAAATAACGGGACTTAACAAAACCACTGCTTCAAGCTTAAAGTTTAGGCCTAAAGCGGTGGTTAACTTCTGTAGCTTAATTTCCGCAGGTCAAAGTGTAGAAACTTAACCACTTCATCGAATCAAACATTTTTTCTCCTTAGAAAAGGGCATGATTGAGTTGCAGCTGATGTCCTCAACACAACTGCCAAGGTTCTAGAGAGCCATCAGGTCAGGAGAATTTGCTCTCCATCGATCTCTTCCTCTTCTATTAAAAACTTTATTTTTGTGATTGGACTGTCACTTCTCACTGAGATACCTGCATACCAGGTGCATTAGCTATTATTGGTCACGTTTGGCTGTCTAAAAATTAGTAGCGTAGTACACAAACCAACTAAATCAAACTTCACTCTGTCAGGATTCTGGCTTCTGCCAACAGGCTGATATCTTCCTTTCAGGAAATGCTTACATTAAGCAGTGATAGTGCACTTGAGGCAGCAGTGTGACTCAGGACCAGTCCAAGTTTGGCGAGCAGGCGATTAACAAAATAGCGGAAATCGCACTTGCAAGCCAACTGGAAGAGGCAAAACAATTAGAAGTTCGTGTCAAGACAGATCTTAGCAAACTGGCCCGTGGAGAAATAGATTCTATTGCTATTAATATTTATAGCTTGCTCATAGAGCAAGAGTTTTATGTAGAAGAATTAAATTTGCAAATTGGGCGTGTCACGGTCAAGCCCTTCAGTGCTGTTTTAGGGAAGATTAAGCTAGTTCACCCCTCTCAAGGAACACTGCGCCTATTGATCTCTGAGGGTAACCTAACTCGTTTCCTTAACTCTCAACCTTTCCTTGAATCCCTACACCAACAACAAAGTATTCGGATCGAGGAAATAAAATGTTCCTTGCTGGCTGACAGCAGAATCGTTTTTAATACTGTGATTGCAGACGAAGTAGCTAACACTAAGGCCATCGCTTTCACAGCCGATCCTTACCTTGAAGCCAACGGGCAAGAAGTTGCTCTGCGCAACCTACGGTATCTGGAAGGCAAAGAACCTCCACCAGAGTTAGTGAAAGCTCTGCTCACAAGAATAAGCGAACTTTTAAGTCTGCGTAATTTTGCCCGTCAGGGAATGTCATTACAAATTCAGCAGCTTGATGTAGTCACAGGCAGTTTAACTTTACAAGCAGCAGCCTACATTGAGCAGTTTCCCTCCTCATAAAAAAGCGTATTCGAATTTACTAAAGCCTGATCCATGACTCACTTTGGCATCATTTGTCCACCCTTTCCTGGTCACCTAAATCCCCTAGCAGCACTAGGACGAGAATTGAAATCGCGTGGTCACCGCGTTACTTGCTTACAAATCGGCGATCTAGAGCTCAAAGTTTGGTCAGAAGGTCTCAGTTTCTATCCAATTGGTAGCTCTAGCTATCAACCAGGCTCGCTGGCAGAGACTTTTAAGCAAATTGGCAAACTGAGTGGTCTAGAGGCACTGCATTATTCTGTCAGCTTCTGCCAGAAAGTGGCTCAGATCATTTGTGAGGACGCACCTAGTGCCATTGAAGCAACTGGAATTGAGTTTCTGCTAGTCGATCAGCTTGAACCAGCAGGCGAAACCGTTGCTGAATTGCTTGGCATTCCATTCATTTCTATCTGCTGTGCTCAGGTCATTCACCGCACAGCAGATATTCCTCCTTTCTTTACACCTTGGAGCTATCAGAACAGCGGGTGGGCACACCTTCGTAACCGAGTTGCTTATTACTTGTTAGACCGGGGATGCCAGCCTATCTTGCAAGTAATTAACCAGTATCGCCAGCAGTGGAAATTACCCGCTTGCCGACATCTCTACGTCCCTTCTAGAGCATTGGCTCAGATTAGCCAGCAGCCTGCTGCATTTGATTTTCCCTGCGCTGAGCTACCTCAACAATTTCATTATGTTGGTCCGTTGCGGAACCCGTCACCGCAAATAGTTTCATTTCCCTTCGAGCAGTTAACCGGTCAACCTCTAATTTACGCCTCTCTAGGTAGTGTGCAGAATACCAAGCACAATCTCTTTCGCGATATTGCAGCAGCTTGCCAGGGCCTAGATGCCCAGCTAGTCATCACGCATGGCCGCAGCATGGACACAGAAGGTATAGAGCAACTTCCTGGTTCTCCCTTGGTGGTGGAGTATGCCCCCCAGTTAGAGGTAATTTCCAAGGCTGGCCTAACCATCACCCATGGTGGGCTGAATACTGTTCTCGACTCTCTCACCTATGGCGTTCCCCTGGTAGCTATCCCAATCACCTACGAACAACCAGGAACCGGAGCGCGTATTCGTTGGACAGGAACTGGTGAGGTGCTACCTGTCTCAGCCTTGAGCATTCCCAGGTTGCAAGCCGCTATCCAACGAGTACTCACAGGGGACTCTTACTTGAGGAGTGCAAAGAGGCTTAAGCAAGAAATTCATGAGGCTGGTGGTGTTAATCAGGCAGCTAACATCGTTGAACAGGTTCTTAATGCTCAGGATTCAGCTGTTTTACCGTTAACTTCTGGTGTGTGACTTTGTAGTAACAAAGCTGTATCTGAGAAAATCTCTTACTGAATCAAACTGTAGTTGCTGCCTGCAACTTGACTTCCTCTTTAACTCAGCGCTTTAAACTGATGGTGGTTCTCTCCTAACTTCACGGGAGATAAAGCCTTAATTGGATATTCAAAATCAGCCACGGAATATAGCTCATTTCGCGTAACTGTGCCCAAAGGCGCGATTAGCTCATGTATACCCTCAGCTGTCCTCCCCCTCACCCTGACAACCTATTCGAAGCCTCTAGAAGCCCAGAGCAGGGGGCTGTAGAACTAGTCCAATTTCAGTCCAGCCCTAGGAGTCAGCTTCTGGATCTCCCTTCCTCAGAAGGTTTCAGTCGAAGGTAAACTGCGGGTCCCGCAATAGGTCAAAGCATTTCAGGCATAGAGAGCCTCGGAGAAGAGAGTGTACACAAACAATAAAGTTCTCGACTGAAGAATAAAGTTCTCCGCACTGTCACTTCCCTTGAAACCCAGCTCTTAGGGCTCTGACGCAATAATAGAGCCCTAAGCTCCTTTGTAAGCATGTAAACCCTGCCGCAAAGTCATAAACTAACTGGCACACAGCCTTCCGCTTAAATAATAACAATAGAATCTTTGAACGGAAATGAAGTCTCCGAAGCAACTTACTGCCTAAGAAGTATCTTATCCTTTTGCTTGGATTCTCCAAGGCACAAAAAAGCTGAGCCAAATCCTTGTCTCATTTAAAGATACTCCTTCTTAAGGCGAGTCTCAGGTCGAGAAAATTCATCTCATAAAGAGAAAAAACTGATAGGGAATTTGTCTTCTTTCCCCTCGCTGCCTTTGCTTATTGGAGTGCTTGAGGAGTGAGTCACAGGGTTCCGGGACTTTTCCATCATCACCACAGGAAAAGCATAGAACTCAAGAGGGTGAGGATAGGCTTTAGTGAGCCAGCCGAAGAAGCTTTTGACGGATGTTAGAGCTCGATTGACTGAGCTTAGATGACTGAGCTTAGAGCTAGACCTTGCGTTTCGGACTTCTGCTTGAACTGAACGAATTGATCAGAGGTAATGCCTTTCCAAGCCCAGCCAGTCCAGTCTAAAAAGTGCTACTACTCACATTGGTAAGCCTTGAGGCAAATTAGGTGCCAGAGAGCGAGCAGAAAGGGACTCCTGTCCTCAAGTGCCGTAAGTCTAAAGACGCCCTTTCCAAAGCAGCTTCCCTTCGCAAAATTGAAACTGAAATCAATTGTGTTCTAAAAACTTCTGGAATTTGAGCTTTAAATAGATTAAGAGAGATATTCAAACCTGCATATGGGTTGCGGCACGAGGAGACTCTGACCTGTCAGAGCGTTTTAGAGCAGAGAACTTTCAGGCCAGGCTTACCTCAGTGGCTAGCTTTCAGTGAGAAAGGGACACTGCTCCAGTGCCGTTCGTTGCGGCTCCATTGGCGGAGGGTTTGTTCCCGTCTTCAAGCTGATTCAGATTAACCGCCGGTGCTTGTTGTTTAGCTCGCTTGTAGCCACTTGGTGGTTTTCCACCCGCTAGCTCGTACTCTTTGCTGTCTTTGCCATACATTGCTACAACTGCACTCAAGACGCGCGATGATAAATTGGATACCGCAGCTTCGGATTCAGCAAGCTCAATGCGAGTACGATCAACTTCCGAAAGGGCAAGATTATGAGCTTGTAAGCGGTCGCCTGCGGTGGCAATTAGGGCGATATAGTTTTGTAGAGTCAGTCCATTACCTAAGTTCAGGTCTAAGCGGATTGATTGTAAGCCGCTCAAGCGAGCTTGTGCTTTTTCCAGGGTAGTAGAACGCCGTTTCCGATAAGTCATAGAGGCGGTAACTTCGATGTCAGAAGTAGAGTGGAACTGATAATAGAGTTACTCTAAACCTGTGATCTTGATAGCGAGATCCGTAGAACTCTGGAATTGAGTCGGGTGTAGAATCGGCGCTTGAGCCTGGTCTATGTAGATTCCTCTAATTTAGGAACTCCAATGTCGCTTCAGAGGTCTCGGCAGTCGTTTTGAAGACCTCAAGTGTCGCTTCAGAAGTCTCATTAGCGGCTTAGCAGGTCCGAAAAGCCGTTTCAGAGGACTCAACGATCACTTCGGAGATCTCAACAGTCGCTTCAGATGCCTCAAATATCAGTTTAGAAGTCTCGGCTGTCGCTTTGCAGAGCTGAACTGTCATTCACCAAACCTCAGCAGTCGGTTTGTAGGTCTAGGGAGAGGTTAGTGAGGAGCAGAGACTCGCAGACCATTTGAACTGGGAAGCTAGCCTTGAATTGATTGGTAATTGATTTGGTCAAACTCCTGCGGATTCAAGCGATTTCGTAGAGCAATCACCTATCGGTTTCCCTGAATCCAGTTACTCAAGGTTGTCTGGGGCGTGAGCAGAATTTCGCGGGCGATTCCAACAGCTACTTTTTTCATTGCCTTAATAAGGCAAACACCATGCTGCTGTGATTAGGCTCTTGTAAGGTGTCTCACCTCAAGACGCAAGATCCAATCCTTGGTCTATTGGTGATACACCAAGTCTCTTGGCGGGATAGCAGATTTGCTATCCAGACCACATTTCTCTTAAAGTAAAAACGATTTGTCTCACCCCAAGATACCTTGTCCAATTTAGAGTCCCACTTTAATACAGAAAGTCTCGAGCTGCTTGATGTTGAGGCCATTCAAAAGATTCTCGGCCGCTCCCGCGCATCTATATATCGTTATGCGAATACCGCCTCGGATGCTTTGAACCCACCTTTCGATCCTCAGCGGCTCAACCCCGAATGGCGTACTAGTGCGGATGAGCCCTTGCGTTTTCACCCAAATGAGGTGGCTCGCTTTGCCCGTGATGTCCTAGGCGTTGCCCAAGTCACTATCAAGGTGAGTGAATCCCCTCAAACAGCCACTCTCGTTACTCTCCAAGCCATTCTTGCCGAGCTTCAACATATTCGGGAGCTTCTAGAAAAAAAGTCTCAGTAAAAGATCTCCAGTCTCACTTTTAGTCTCGCCTAGAGATAACGTGTCTCTTGATGAGAAAAAAACAAGATCTGGACCGGTACATACAACCGGTACATACAAAGAGAAATCAAAGCCTGAACAGCAAGCCTCAATTACAGAAAGCTAGGCAACCTAGTAGCGAGACTGCCGGAGATAAACCTTTTCCTACTTGCGTCCGAATGACAAGTACGGATAACCGAACATTTGCTATAGGGGAAGCAACACCTTGCGCGATTGGGTGAGGGGTTGGTAGATTAGCAAAGCGGCGGTGAGGAAAGCGCAACCCGCTTCCCCCCC